>NZ_CDXDOR010000084.1:0-21844 GCF_978021225.1 Frankia sp. CeTa3Moorea
GGGTGTGAGGGGCGTGAGGGGCGTGAGGAGAGTCCGATGAGCCGCGTGCTGTTCGTGGTGCCGCCCCTGACCGGGCATGTCAACCCGGCGGTCGGAGTCGCCGCCGAGCTGGCCGCCCGTGGTCACGAGGTGGCGCTCGCCGGGTACGCGGGCGTCATCGGATCGTTGATCCCGCCGGAGCTGGCCCTGCTGGCGTTACCCGAGGCGGTCCTGGGCGAGAAGTGGTCCCGGATCCAGGACACGTCTCGGGCGCTGCGGGGGCCGGCGTCGCTAAAGTTCCTGTGGGAGGACTTCCTGCTCCCGCTCGGCTCGATGATGGCCCCGGCGATCGACAGGATCATCGACGACTTCCAGCCCGACCTGCTTGTCATCGACCAGCAGGCGGTGGGCGCCGCGCTCGTCGCCCGTCGCCGGGGCCTGCGCTGGGCGACCCTCGCGGCGACCTCCGCCGAGTTCGACAACCCTTACGGGGTGCTCGCGGGCCTGGGGCAGTGGGTCGTCGACCGCCTGCGGGAGTTCCAGACCGGGCACGGAGTGCCGCCCGGCGAGGCGGCCGTCGGGGACCTGCGCTTCTCCGAGGCGTTGACCCTCGTCTTCTCCGTCCGGGAAATGCTGCACAACCCCGGGATCCCGGACTACGCGGTCTTCGTCGGCAGCGCGGTCGGGAAACGGGCCGGCGTGGGCGAGTTCCCCTGGGACTGGCTCGACCCGGCCCGCCGGGCGGTGCTCGTCTCCCTCGGCACGGTGACCCGGGAGGCCGGCGGTCGATTCCTGCGGGCGGCGGCGGAGGGGCTGCTCGGCCTGCCCGAGCGGGTACAGGCGATCGTCGTCGCCACACCCGGGCTCGTCGACGACCTCGCCGCCGCGGCGCCCGACGACCTGCTGGTCGCGCCGTTCGTGCCGCAGGTCGCGTTACTTCCGCGGTTGTCGGCGGTGGTGTGCCACGCCGGCAACAACACCGTCTGCGAGTCGCTGTCACACGGGGTTCCGCTGGTGGTCGCCCCGGTTCGCGACGACCAGCCGATCATCGGCGAGCAGGTCGTCCGCAACGGGGCCGGGGTGCGCGTCAAGTTCGGTCGGGCCGGACCCACCGCCGTGCGTTCCGCGGTGACGGCCGTGCTGGACGATCCGTCGTACCGGGCCGCCGCTGCCCGGATGCGGGCCGCCTTCGCCGCCGCCGGCGGGGTGGTCGCCGCCGCCGATCATCTTGAGAAACTGGCCTCCTGATGCTCGGTCTGGTGGTCGGTGCTCGGTCTGGTGGTCGGTGCTCGGTCTGGTGGTCGATGATCGGTCTCATGGTCTGATGCTCGAACGGTTCTGACGTCGTGCTGACATGGTTGCCGATCCTGGTGTGTGCCGGTCTGGCGATCAACGGTGTGCGGCTGCGCGGCCGGCTGCGTCGCCTCGACACCCTGCCAGCCTCCGGTCGCCCGGTGGACCCCGCGCATGAGTTCCTCGTCGCGACCGGGGTCCGCCTCTCCGACAGCGGCCGACGGGCGGCCAGTTACCACGCCAGCCGGGACCGGCTCGACGTGCTCGACCTCGTCCCGGCGGACCTGACGGCCGAACGGGCGCTCGACCTCGCCCGGATGGTCGACACCCGCACCTACCGGGCCGACCGCTGCGTGCCCGGCCGCGGCGCCTTCCAGGCGCTGCTGGTCCGCTCCGAGATCCTCCAGCGGGCTGGGATCACCCGCCGGGACGGTTTCGACCCGGTGGAGCTCGTCGACATCACCGAGCGGCTGAAGACCTTCGCCTCCGGCTCGACGGATCTGGCGGTGCTGCCGGGGCTGCGTGCCGCCCGGGACGACGCGGCGATGCGCGTCCGCGTCCAGCAGCGGGCCTACCGGTTCACCCGGCAGAACCAGCTCTTCCCGTTCGTACCCCAGATCGCCACCGCGATCGGCTTCCACGTGAACCAGCCGTTCGGCCTCGCGGCCATGGCGCTGTTCTGGTTCCAGCCGTTCTTCGTCTGCGCCGGCCGGGTGCCGCTGTCCCCGCGCGATCTCATTCGTTCCCCCATCGTGCGCATCCTCGGCGGGGCGCTGTTCGTGGTCGACTCCGTGCGGGCCGGCCGGGCGCAGGCCGTGAAGGCGGCCGAGGCGAAGGCCGCCGGGCTTCCCCCGGACCCGGTCAAGCATGCGGCCAGGCAGGAGACCGCCGCCAGCCGCGCCTCCTACTCCCAGGACGTCCAGGCTGGCCTTGACCGGTTCCTGCGCCACGACCGGGCCGACTGCCCCTGGTGCGGATCGGTCGAGCTTGCCACCCGGGTGGAGTCGCCGGACCTGCTCCTGCGCAAGCCCGGTTCCTTCCGGCTGGACGGCTGCGAGCGCTGCGGACACGTCTTCCTCAATCCGTCGCTGAGCCCGGCCGGGCGCGAGTTCTACGACCGGGACCGCTACGACGGCCTGCGCACCGATGTCGCCGAGCAGGCTCTGGCCGCGATCGCCCGCGACCGGCGCGAGCAGGCTGCTGCCGTCCGGCCGTTCGTGGTGCCACGGACCTGGCTGGACGTGGGGGCCCGGTACGGTCACTTCGCCAACGCGGCCCGCGAGGTATGGCCGAGGACGGTGTTCGACGGGCTCGACACCTTTCCCGGCCTGGCGAAGGGCTTGGCGCGCGGCTGGGTCGACCACGCCCACTACGGCCGTTTCCCCGACGTCGTCGACAGCCTCGCCGGCCGGTACGACGTCATCAGCATGTTCGACTACCTGGAACGCCGCGACGACCCGTCGGCGGAGCTCGACGCCGTCGCGAAGGCGTTGCCGCCTGGCGGGCACGTCGTCTGCGAGCTGGCCAACGCCGACTGCCGGCAGGCCCGCTGGCTCGGTCGGTTCTGGCCCGGCTGGGCGGTCCCCGGGCGCGCCCACTTCATCCCCGTGGAGAACCTGATTGCCGCGCTGGAGGACCGGGGGCTGCGGCCGGTCACGGTGCGCTTCGCCGCGGCGCGCCGTCCCGGTGGCCTGACCGGCGCCCTGCTGCTCGCCGTGGCCATGATCGCGCCACGCCCCATGCCGTGGCTGCCCCAGCAGGCCGGCCCGGCCGGCGCGGCCGGCCGCGTCCTGGTGATGCTTGTGGCCAGCCCCCTACTGGGATTGGCCCGCCTCCTCGACCGCCTTGCCGGCCGGTACGCGCACGACGCCCGGTACGCCGGCACCTACCTGATGATCGCCCGCAAGGAGCTCTGACCTCGACCGATCTCGGCGATGAGCGCGGTGTTGCCCATGCGTCGAGGGTTTCCTCCAGCGACTCCAGGTCGTCGACGCTGATGACGATCGCGCTGGGCCTGCCGTGCCTGGTGATCACGACACGCCCGTGCTCACGTTCGACGCTGTCCACGACCTCCGAGAGCCGGTTCTTCACCTCCGCCAGCGGCATCTGTTCCGAGAACGACATAGCCACGAGTACAGCAAGCTTGTCCTCCGTCGGGGCTAGGGGGCCGGATCGATGGGTCAGACCGGCCAGGTCTCGAGGCGCCAGGCGGCGTCCCAGAACATCAGCAACATGCGTGGACCGGTTGACCGGAATGTGCGGCGCGGCACAGGGATACGGGACGCGCCGAACGAATGTCCCGCGGAGCTCAGGAGGCCAGCGCCCGCGGAGCGCGCGGCACCGACGCCGACCAGCCGCGGTCACGCAGCGCCCCGCCTACGAGGGAAGCCACCTCGGCCGGGGCGTCCCGCGCCAGGCGTGCCGGCAGACGGATGAGAAGCTGGCCCGTCGGCTCGGCGACGACCGTCGGCCGGGGGACCGTCGCCTGGATCTCCACCCGCACGCGCCACGGCTCGTACCAGACGTCGAGGCGCGCCATCGGCTCGTCCGCGGGCCCGTCGACACTCGGGGTCCCCGCCGGCAACCCCCACTGCGCCTCGATGCGGCGGTACATGATCTCGGTGAGGTGCGGCGCGTCCCGGCCCAGATCGTCCAACGTCTCGGTGATCAGCGTCCGGCGGCTGATCGGACCACGCCGGGCCAGCGCGGTCCGCAGGCTCGCGACGGTGACGAAACGCCGGCGGACGGCGTCGACGAGCAGGCCCTGCGCGTCCGCGCGGGTAGACGCCCACTCGGCCATGTCGATGACGGACCGGGCGGGGGCCGTCCGCCGGGGCAGGCGGAGGGGATCGATCTCGGTGATGTCGAGCCGAGCGCTGTGCCGCAGAAGCACGCCCGGCGGCGCGGCGATCCGGCGGTCGGTGGGCAGGAGAACCGTCACCGGGCCGGTGTCGTAACCGTCCAGACCCGCGAGCCCCGCCGCGCAGGCGCCCGCGAGCACCGCGTCCGGGCCGACGGCCTGCAGGGCCCCCCACAGCTCCTGCATCCTCGTCACGGGTGCGGCGGCCGTGATCAGCACGCCGCGGAAGGGTTGCTGCCAGCGGCCGTCGTTCAACCGTCGGCGGATCTCGTCGCGGGTGATGCCGGCGTTGATCGCATCGCGCATCGTGATCACGCCGGCCTGCATGGTGGCGATCTCCTGCCAGGAGAGTCGGCCAGGGTTATGGGCCATGAGAAGACGATGGCGGTTGTCTGTCCGTTGGGCCAGAACCTTTTTCGGGTTGTGGATAACTTTCGGCTGTCTCCTTCCTGACGGCCGCGTTCCGGCCCGGGTCAGCCATGCCCCGGGTGGTGGTCCCCGACGCCGGGAACCCATCCCCGCGTCCCCGGGT
This sequence comes from Frankia sp. CeTa3Moorea, assembly GCF_978021225.1. Lineage (NCBI taxonomy): Bacteria > Bacillati > Actinomycetota > Actinomycetes > Frankiales > Frankiaceae > Frankia > Frankia sp. CeTa3Moorea. The sequence continues at coordinate 4,665 of NZ_CDXDOR010000084.1, forward strand.
GAGTGCTCTGACCCCCGGAGCCGCTGGAGCCGCTGGGACGTGCCTTGGGCGGGACGAGCCGGTAGACCTCCTCGTCGGCCGGCGGTTGCTGGCCGATGCCCGGAAACCCGACGGGCGGGGCGGGCTCGATCCGACGCCGTTCCTCCGCGCCGGTCCGCGCCGGGCCGGCATGATCAGTACCAGCCTGGCCCGTACCAGCCTGGCCCGCGCCGGACTGGATCATCCCGGCTCCGGCGGTTCCGGCGTGGTGACCCGCCAGGGGCGCGGCGGCCGCGTCGGGTACGGACCAGCGGTCGGCCGGGGAGACCCCGGGCAGCAGGACGGTGCCCGGATTGCAGTCCCCCGGCACCACCCGTCCCGCCCCATCGACCGGGTTGACCAGCAGGAATGCGGTCGCCGGCAGGGTCTGGACGGTGGTCGGCTCCACGGTGAACTCGTATACCCGCTGGGAGGTCGTGCCGTCGGTCGTCGAGTCGCTCACCGACGAGTTTGTCGTGCGCTGCCAGGTCTGCGATCGCGACGTCGTCACCGACTCCTGCCATCCGGCGTTCTTCGACGTGTTCTGCAACCAGGGCAGCAGCCGGGTGCCGTCGTAGGTCCGGCCGGTTCCGCCGCTGGTGCCGGCCGTCTCCGAGGTGCCGTCCTGGTCACCGACGCTGTCGCTGTCGCCGGCCGTGAAACTGCGCCCCACCTGGGCCGTCACCTGAGACATGACGAAACGGTAACCACGCCCGATGAACTCCGCCGCGGTCGCGGCGTCCTTACCGTTTCCCAATCTCATGATGATAGTCGAGCCCCCCTGGCTGCCCAGCACCCGTTCGGCGTCGTCGGCGAGCCGTTCGAAGAGCAGCACGAGCCGCACCCCGGCGAGCTCGGCGTGGCGGGTCAGCCCGGTCAGGACCGCTCGGCCGAGATGGTCCGCCCCGGCGACAACCAGCATGTCCCGGCTGGTCGGCCCGCCCCGCTGGCGGCGACGGAGCTGGTGGAGCACGGTCTGGACGAGGAGCCGGTCCGCGAGTTCCTTGCGGTGGGCGGACGAGTCCCGGCTCGACGTGGCGAGAACCCGCAGCCCGGGTACCGGCCACCAGGCCGCCAGCGGACGGGGCACACTGTCGGCCCTGGTCGTCGGCACCCTGGTCGTCGACCTACCGGCGGCGGCCGTCAACATGTGGGCCTCGACCGCCGCGGCCGGTGCCATCGCGGCCGGTGCCATCGCGGCCGTGGCTGGTGGTGGCGGGCTGAGCGCCTCCAGCGAGGAACGCAGGTAGCGCAGCTCATCGGCGATCCGGTCGCCGCGGCCGAACGCGTCCATGTGCGCGGTGAGCTCCCCGGCCTCGGCCGTCGACAGCGACATGGCCGTGCTGCCGTCGTCGAGACCTTCGAGGACGCGCAGGCCCTCGGCGAGGCGGCGAATGCTGAGCCGTTCGTACAGAACGACGGCGACGGTGGTGACCAGATCCGCGTGCAGGGCGCGTCGGTGCGGATCATCGCCGCTCTCCTGGGACAGGCCGAACGCGTCGGCGACGAGCTCGCCGGCTTCCCGCGGCCCGAGGCCGTCGAGGAGTGCCACCTCGTCGAGCTGGCGGGGCAGGTCCCAGGACTCCACCGGCCAGCGCGCCTGGCCAGCGAGGCGCGCCAACCCCCCGCCCACCGTCCGCTCGCTGAGATCGACGAGCAGGATCCCGGTGCCGCCGGTGAGCACCGAGCAGCCCGCGGTGGCCAGCAGGCTCGCCCATCCGTCGCCGGTTCCGCCGAACACGTCGATCCTGGGGGTCGCCGCGGGGGCCGAGACGGGATAGAAGACGGCGGTGGCCTCCCGGCGTTGCAGCTCGGCCCGGTCGTGCGCGTCGACCTCGGTTTGCCAGGACGTCAACGCCTGTAGGTAGCGGGTGTACCCGTCGGCCCGGGCCGCCGCGGCCCGGGATCGCGTCCGGCCCAGCCGGCAGTGCAGGACCAACGGAGGCAGGCACGCGACCACGGCGAGCGCGAGTCCCGCCGGGACGAAGAAGAACCCCCCCTCGCCCGCGAGCAGCGTGCCGAACACCACGAAGGCCATCGGCAGGACGAGCCGGGTCAGCAGGGCGCGGACGGCATGGTTTCGCCGGGCCGTGAGCGCGGTCAGATCGGGCGGTTCGGGCTCCTGCCAGGCCGGTTGACGGTCGGCGAGCGGGCTCGGGGTCGATGGACCGGTGTCGACGAACTCCCAGCCCCAACGCTCCCGTGGAACGAAGAGCCCCTGGATCAGTCGGGCCTCAGCCGTGGTCAGCGTGCCCACCCCCATCGCCGACCCTCCGCCGTCCCACTCGCCTGCTCCTGCGTTGCCGCCCACCGTGTCGCCGCCCACCATGCCGCGACTCCCCGCTCCCGATCATTGTGCACCTGGAAACGATCTCGGCACGCCCGGTGTCGGTACCGGGGCGTTACGTGGCCATTATGGCGTATGGTGTCCACTCTGTCGCATTCCGCCGTGCATGTCGGCCCTGCCGTAGCGCCCCGACGGTCGACGGGCCCGGGCGCTCAGTCCTGCGCTGTCCCGAACGCGGGTGCTGTCCCGAACGCGGGTGCTGTCCCGATGGGCGGGCCGGGGGCGATGGCTGCCGCGGTGGACTCCGGTGGGGCGCTCCCCGGTCCGCTCGGCGCGGGGCCGACGAGGTCGGAGATCTGAGTGGCCAGCTCGGCCAGTCCGTCGCCGGTGCATGCCTGGTGGAGTGCGTCCGACAGCGAGGCGGCATCCGCCGCGCCGGTGAGTTCCCGGACCGCCGCAGTGAGGCCGCTGACCGCCGGATCACCGATGTTGACCTTCTCCCGGCCCGGAGCGTAGAGGGCACTGTTCTTCATCCGGGTGAGCTGTTCGCCCACGGTCTTGCCCGGCAGGGTCAGGCCGCGCTCGCGCCAGGCCGCGGTGAGCGGATGCGGGCCCGCGTCGGCCCCCCGCCGGCGCACCGCGTCGACCAGTGCCTGCCGGACGTCCTGCCAGCGGTACATGCCCGCGGTCAGGTGCCGGGAGTCGACGGTGTTCGCCGCGTCTGCCGCGTCTGCCGCGTCCGCCGGGGACGGCGGCAGGCCGAGGAGCCGGCGCAGCGTCGCGAGCAGGGCGGTGGTGAAGTCGTCGGGGTCGACGAAGGGGCGCAGCGCGGCGGCGCGGGCGTCCGTCGCCCGGTCGGCGGCATGGGCGAGCGCGCAGTCGAGGATGCGACCCGGCAACGCAGCGAGGGTGGTCCGCAGGGGTTCCGCCGGAGCGAACGGCGCGATCCCGAGCAGATGGGTGAAGCCCATGACCTGGTGCGCGGCCACCGCCTCGACCCACAGCACCAGCAGGGGATCGCGGGCCGCGAGGGCGGACGTCTCCGTCTCCTCCAGGGTGCAGGCGGGACCGGCGACGCAGGCCGCGCCGCAGCCGAGGCTGCGCCGTCTGGCCAGGGGCACCTGGTCGTAGCGCGCGAGGCGCGCGCTTTCCCGGTCGTCTCCGGCGACCATCCGGGCCAGCACGGGACGGTCCATGCCGTCCGCGCTCACCGCCGCCACCCCCGCCGGCAGCGCCACGACCAGCTCGGACTGGTCGTCGCGCAGGTTCATTGTCGCGCCGACGGCTTCCCGGTCGTCGGCGGCCGGGAGCCGGTGCATCACCTTCAGCGCGGTGTTCTTGATAACGTCGGGAAGGATTTTCGCTGGGATCTGTTCCACGACAATGAGCCCCTCGCCGTAGGCGCGGATCTCCGCGAGCAGCGAGGCGAACAGGTCGACGGCGGCCGCGGCCGGGCCGTCGGTGACGTTCTTGAGCAGCCGGTGGGCCTCCTCGAGGACCAGGACGTGGCGCAGTCCGCCCGCGCCCGCGCTGCCGTACCGGACCCGCAGATGCTCCACGACGCGGATCAGGACGGCGCCGAGCAGGAACGCCTTGTCCTGGTCGCTGGTGATGTCCTCCAGCTCGAAGACGACGTTGCGCGCCAGCAGGGCGCCGATGTCGATCGGATGCCCGCCCTCGAAGAACCGACCGGGAGAACCCTCCCGCAGGCTGCCGATGCGCACGTCGACAAAGCCCCGGACGTCCGCCGTGACCTCCGCGCCGTAGCCGATATTCTCGACCACCCTCGTCGCGGTGCGCTGCAGGTCCCCGAGGGTCGGATAGCGCCTGCGCACGTCGACCTTCGGGTCCTCCTTCGGCCCGGCCACCCGGAATCTGGGCCGGTGCGCGGGCTCCGGCCGGTCCAGCACCAGGTTCCATCCCAGGTCTTGGTAACAGACCGTCAGCGCGCGGGCGAGCACCTGGGGGAACGGCTCGTGCGCCTCGAACGCCGCCAGGAACAGGGCCCGGACGAGATCGATGTGGCTCTGCAAGGGAAAGCCGGGCTCGGGTTCCAGCGGGTTCAGCGACGCCGGTGGAGCGTCGAGCCGGCCCGGCCTGATGACGAGCACCTCGGCGAGGCCGGCGAGCCGCCCGGCCATCCGGGCGTACTCGGCCTTGGCCGGCTCCAGGACCAGCCACGGAACGGGCGCCGGAGCACGGGTCAACGACTCCAGCAGCGACCGCACGGTCTGTGACTTCCCGGATCCGGTGGCGCCGCAGACGAAGGCGTGCCGGTTGAGCGTTGCGCGGGGAACCGAGAACGCGCCGGCCGGCATCCAGCCGGCGTCGAGCACGTCGCCGAGCCGAACGGCGCCGGGCGTTCCCCGGGGGTCCGCGGGACCGGACCGGTTCGGACCCTCGGGCGTCACGTCGAAGGCGTGCGGTGTGATCAGGGTGATACCCGGCAGCTCACGGCCGGGCGGCCGGGCCAGCGCCGCCAGCAGCTCCGCGCTCGCTCGCGGCGAGGGCCGCGGCGAGCCGGCCAGCCCGCCGGCTCCGGTTCCGGCTCCGGCCCCGCCGAGGGCCCCCGCGAACGAGGTGACCGGGCCGGTCGGACTCAACGTGTAGGGCAGCCGGTCGAGATCGCTGGAGCTGCACAGCAGGGCGGCCAGCGAGACCGCGCCGGCCGGGGTCACCCCACCGACCAGGATCTCCACGTCCCACATGCCGCTCGACGCGCCCCGGCCCAGTTCCCGGTAGCGGGCCTCCGCGCGCTCCAGGTCGAGCCGGGCGCCCTGGTCGTTCTCCCGCCGGCGCAGCACGGGAATCGATCGCGCGAGGTCCGCCCGTTCCTCGGCGAGATGCTCGGGGGGCACCGGCCACGCGAGCACAAGCCAGGCGAACGGGCCGACGAGATGCGCGGCGTAGTCGTCGAACGATCCGCGGCGGGTGTCCGGCGGCCGGACGTCGGTGCCGGGATCGGCGGCCCACAGGGCATCCGGGAGGCCTTCGCACCGCAGCCAGTAGGGGAAGCCTGCGAGCTGGGCGGGTACGGCGTCCGGTGGCAGCGCCACCGCTGTCGATCCCGGCGGGTACAGCAGCGGAACCGCGGTTGCGGCTGGTGTCGACGTGGCTGTTGCGAGCGACGTGGCTGTTGCGAGCGACGTGGCTGTTGCGAGCGACGTGGCTGTTGCGAGCGACGTGGCCGGTGTCGATGTGGCCGCCGTGGTCGGGTCTGCCGTGGTCGGGTCTGCCGTGGTCGGGCCCGCCGGGAAGAAGGGGCGGCCGCCGGCGAGGAACCGGATGTGCGCCTCACCCGGGCCCCGTAGCCAGGCGACGGCGATTCCCGGCCGGGCTGCTCCCGGCACCGGGTACGGGCCGCCGCGAGTGGACGCACCGGAGACGGTGGGTTCGTGGCCGGGCCCGAGCGAGGTCAACTGCGCGTGCGCGCCGACGAGGGCGGCGAAGAGCGCGGCCGGTACGGGATCGGGCCGGTCGGGTGTGTCGGGTCGCCGAGGGGCGGTGAGGACGCGGTGGAACCGGAAACCGGCGAGCACGATCGGAGGGGCCTATTCGTGCCGGCTGCGCCGGAAACGGCCGCCGGCCGTCCGTACCACCATGTCGGGCTCCTCGTGGTCTTCGTCTCGTCTCTCCGTGAACATACTTCTGATCATCGATGCCGATGTGGCAATCTATCACCCTCCGCTGGGCATTGGATCCGGATCGTGTCCATCATTGCTCGAAGTACCTGAATTCTGAGATCGGGGAGGAGTGAGGGTCGAACATGGAGGCATGGACGGTTGTCTCCGATCGTCACGGTCCCGGGCGCATGGACTCCCGTCGTCGTGATCGCGGTCTGCGGGTGTCGTGGGCCGACGCACCGGCGGCTGCTCCGGGATACCTCCCCGAGTCGGGGTACCTCGCCGGGCTGGGCTACCTCGCCAGGTCGGCGCGAATGATACGTATTGTCATCGCCGGTGCATCATGGCCGCAGCCGGATGGCGCGGGCGTGGCGGCCGCCGGGGGTGGCAGAGGTCACGGGGGTGGCAGGGGTCAACAGCGCGTCGCCGCCCCGCCCGTGGCGTCGTCCCGGAAGTCGGAGGCATGGCCGATCATCGCAGGAATCGTCGCCGGACCGAGACGCGTACGAGCCCCCCGCGGGGTCGCTCGGTCGCGGTCGGTGCCGCCGCGGTGGGTGTGACGTTGGCCGTGGGGGCGGCCAGTGCACTTCATCTCAGCAGTCCCGGCTCGGACCCGGGCTCCTCGCATGACCTGTCGGTGTCCGTACCGTCCGGGCCCAGGGGCGTGCCCCGGCTCGGACGCACATCCGGGCTCGATCCCACCTCCGAAGCACGCCCGGCGGGAGTGGGTGGGCCGGTGAGGACGAGCCGGGCGGCCGGCACCGGCGCGGACGGCAGGGCGGGGCCCGCCTCCGACCTCACGGCGATCCCCGGGGTCGGACCGGTGATGATGACGAAGATCCCGCAGGCCGCCCGGCAGGTGATCGTGGTGAGCGGCATCGACCGGAACGCGAACACCAACAACGTGACGCTGTGGGAACGAGCCGATCCCGGCTCCGCCTGGGAGACCTACGGCGCCCCGCTGATCGGCCGCAACGGCGCCGACGGCTGGACGTATGACCATCGGGAGGGCGATCTGCGCAGCCCGATCGGCGTGTTCAGTCTCACCGCCGCCGGTGGCAAGCTGGCCGATCCGGGCACCGGTCTGCCCTACGAGTATCGCCCGTCGTTCTACCGGGCGACGGGTCCGCGGGGCGAGCTGATGCCCGACGCGTTCAACTACGTGGTCGCCATCGACTACAACCGACTGCCCGGGCATCCGCCATCGGACCCGACCCGTCCGCTGGGCCCGCAGATCGGCGGGGACATCTGGCTGCATGTCGACCACAGATCGCCGACGCGAGGCTGCATCGCGGTGGAACAGGACGCCCTCGTGGCCATTCTCCGTTGGCTGACCCCAATGGCCCATCCCATGATCGTTATGGGAGGCGCGGCGGACCTCGGCGCCGACAACGCCCGCCCCTGAGCCCCTTTCCTTGCCTATCCAGAGGGATAAATCAGGCACAAAAGCCTCTGGACAGGCAAGGAAGCCGGCGAGGCTCAGCCGGCTGGCTTCTCCGCGTGCTGTTCCGCGTGCCCACCGAACTGCTTGCGCATCGCCGACAACAGCTTGTCGGCGAAGAGGCCCTCCCCGCGCGAGCTGAACCGCTCGTAGAGGGACGCTGTCAGCACATGGGCGGGAACGCCCTCCTCCACGGCGGCCAGTACCGTCCAACGTCCTTCCCCGGAGTCGGACACCCGGCCGCTGAACTCGGTGAGTCCGGGATCCTCCTGCAGCGCGGCGGCGGTGAGGTCGAGCAGCCAGGAACTAACCACGCTGCCCCGCCGCCACACCTCGGCGATCGCGGTGGTGTCGAGGTCGTACTGGTAGTACTCCGGGTTGCCCAGCGGGGCGGTCTCGGCGTTGTGCTCGGCGGACGTCGTGCCGATGTTCGCCTTGTCGAGCACCGCGAACCCCTCGGCGAAGGCGGCCATCATGCCGTACTCGATGCCGTTGTGCACCATCTTGACGAAGTGACCGGCGCCGTTCGGGCCGCAGTACAGGTATCCCTTCTCGGCCTGGGTGATCTCGCCGGTCCGGCCCGGGGTCCGGGGGATGGTGCCGACGCCGGGTGCGATCGTCTCGAACAGCGGCTCCAGGCGGGCCACGACCCCCGGTTCGCCGCCGATCATCAGACAGAAGCCGCGTTCCAGCCCGAACACGCCCCCGGAGGTGCCGACGTCGACGTAGTGGATGCCCCGCTCGATGAGCGACGCGGCACGCAGGATGTCATCCCGGTAGTAGGAGTTGCCGCCGTCGATGATCACGTCGTCCGGCGCGAAGTGCTCGGCCAGGGCCGAGACGGTCTCACCGGTCAGCCCGGCGGGCACCATGATCCAGGCAGCCCGGGGCGGACGCAGGGCTGCGGCGAACTCGGCGAGGCTCCGCGTCTCCGTGGCGCCCTCCGCCGCCAGGGCCTTGACGGCCTCGGGGTTGACGTCGTAGACCACGCATTCGTGACCACCGCGGATCAGCCGGCGCACCAGGTTGGCACCCATCCGGCCGAGTCCGATCATCCCGAGCTGCATCTTCATCTCTCCGCTGGTTCGTCTCGATGGCCCGCTCCGGCGTGTCGCCGGGACGGGCCCGGCCTGGCGCTCCTGACGCCATTCTCCGTGCTGCATCCGTGCTTCCCCGTCCGTGGTGCACGTGCTTCTCGTCTCCGAGCCGGCGCCGGCCCGGTCACGGTCCGTCCGTGCCGTCTGGATCCTCTGGATCCTCTGGATCAGTTGGATCAGTTGGATCAGTTGGCGAGCCGGGCGGGACTCCGAAAGTTCCCGATGATCTTCGGTTGGCGTGGATCGAGCGGCAGATTCTAACGAGCAACGACGGAGGGCTTGTGAGCGAGCCGGGCAGGGCAGGGGAGGCGGCCATGGATGCCGACGCGGACGTGATTGTGCTCGGCGCCGGGCCCGCGGGCGAGAACGTCGCCGGCCGCTGTGCTGACGCGGGTCTGTCCGTCATCGTCGTCGAACGCGAGCTCGTCGGCGGGGAGTGCAGCTACTGGGGCTGTATCCCGAGCAAGACCCTCCTGCGGCCGGGGGAGGTGCTGGCGGCGGCCCGCCGCGTTCCCGGCGCGGCGTCGGCGGTCACCGGACCCGTCGACGCCGCCGCGGCGTTCGCCCGGCGAGACCGGATGGTGGGCGACTACTCCGATTCCTCCCAGGTGCCCTGGCTGGTCGACAAGGGCGTCGAGCTGGTGCGCGGGACCGGGCGCCTGGTGGGGCCCGCCGGCCGGGTCGCGGTGACGCTGCTGGACGGCACCCGCCGGGTGCTGACCGCATCCCGAGCCGTGGTTGTGGCCACCGGGACGCGGGCCGCCGTTCCACCGATCCCCGGTCTCGCCGACGCCGAACCGTGGGACAACCGGACCGCGACCGGCGCGCGGAAGGTCCCGCACCGCCTCGTGGTGCTCGGCGGCGGCGCCGTGGGGGTGGAACTCGCCCAGGCCTTCCGCCGGCTCGGTAGCGCGGAGGTGACCTTGATCGAGGGATCGCCCCGGCTGCTCGTCCGGGAGGAGGAGTTCGTCAGCGAGCAGCTGCGGGCCGCCTTCGAGGCGGCCGGCATCACGGTGCGGCTCGGAAGCCGGGCGGTCGAGGTCCGCCGGGCCCGGACGGGACCGGACGGCTCGGCCGGGCCGGTGACCGTCACGGTGGAGTCGGCGGATCCGGCTGAGCCGGCTGAGCCGGCCGAGTCGGGTGAGCGGCGGCCGCGCCGCGATGCTGTGGTCGCCGACGAGATCCTGGTCGCCGTCGGGCGCACCCCGGCGACCGGCGACCTGGGCCTGGAGACCGTCGGCCTGCAACCCGGGCGGTTCATCGAGGTCGACGACCGGCTCCGCGCGGTCGGCGTGGCGGGGGACTGGCTCTACGCGGTCGGCGACGTCTGCGGCCGCGCGCTGCTCACCCACATGGGCAAGTACCAGGCCCGGCTGGCGGCCGACGTCATCACCGGCCGCCGGGACCTCGCCGGCGCTCCCGTGCGCGACCTGGCCGACCCGGCGGTCGTCCCGCGGGTGACCTTCACCGATCCACAGGTCAGCGCGGTCGGACTGACCGAGCGGGCCGCGCGGGAGGCCGGGATCGCCGTGCGGGCCGTGAGCGTGCCGACCGGCTCGGTGGCCGGCGCGTCGGTGCGGGGGGAGGAGATCACGGGCACGTCGAAGATCGTCGTGGACGAGGCCCGCCGGGTGCTCGTGGGAGCGACCTTCACCGGTCCGGACACCCAGGAGATGGTGCACGCGGCCACGATCGCGATCGTCGGAGAGGTGCCGTTGGAGCGGCTGTGGCACGCGGTCCCGTCGTTCCCGACAGTCAGCGAGGTCTGGCTGCGCCTGTTGGAGGTCTACGGATGACGTCGTTGCGCGGACGTCGTTGCGCGGACCGCAGCACCGAAACGCCTGGGCGGGGCCGCGGATCGGGTTGGCCGAGCCTTCAGGACGGCCCGCCGGTCGCCGCCGGGGCGCGGTGGTCGGTCCGGCCCAGCCGGCGCACGTCGGGCGCGCCGAGCCGGGCCGCGTCGGCGGTCGCGTCGTCGGCCTGCCGCTGCGAGGCCCGTTCGGCCTCCACCCGGGCGAGGTAGTGCTCGACCTCGCGGGCGCGGGTCGCCTGGTCCCAGCCGAGCACGGGGGCGATGAGATCGGCCACGTGCTCGGCGGCCTCCACCCCCCGGTCGATGGTCTCGATCGAGACGCGGGTCCGCCGGGTGAGCACGTCCTCCAGGTGCAGCGCCCCCTCGTGGGAGGCCGCGTACACCGCCTCCGCGGCCAGGTAGGTCGATGCCCCGCGCAGCGGCTGGGCGAGATCCGGCCGCGTCTCGATGAGGTCCAGGAGCTCCTCGGTGAGGGTGCCGTAGCGGTGCAGGAGGTGCTCGATCCAGCCGACGTGCAGCCCCGCGCGGCGGGCGAGGCTCTCCCGGGCGTTCCACAGCGCGGGGAACCCGTCCGCGCCGAGCAGCGGGATCTTCTCGGTGCACGACGGCGGCACCGCCCGGTTCATGCCGTGCACGGCCGCGTCGACGGCGTCGGCGGCCATCACCCGGTAGGTCGTGTACTTCCCGCCGGCGACCATCGTCAGCCCGGAGACGGGGCTGACCACGGCATGCTCGCGGGACAGCCGCGAGGTGTCCTCGGACTCCCCGGCGAGCAGCGGGCGCAGCCCGGCGTACACCCCGGTGATATCCGCCGCCGTGAGCGGCGTGCGCAGCACCCGGTTGACCGTGCCGAGCAGGTAGTCGATGTCGGCGCTGCTGGCCGCTGGATGGGCGAGGTCGAGGCTCCAGCCGGTGTCGGTGGTGCCGATGATCCAGTGGCTGCCCCACGGGATGACGAACAGCACGCTCTTCTCGGTGCGCAGGATCAGGCCGGTGGCGCCATGGATGCGGTCGCGGGGCACGACGATGTGCACTCCCTTGGAGGCCCGGACCGACAGCTGGCCACGTCCCCCCACCATCGCCTGGATCTCGTCGGTCCACACTCCGGCAGCGTTGATCGTCTGGCGGGCCCGCAGCTCGATCTCGGCGCCCGACTCGAGGTCACGTACCCGCACGCCGGCGACCCGGTCGCCCTCCCGCAGGAAGCCGGTGACCCGCGCGCTGGTCGCGATGAGCGCCCCGTAACGGGCGGCGGTCCGCGCGACGAACACGGTGTGCCGCGCGTCGTCGACCTGGCCGTCCCAGTACTGGATCGCGCCGACGAGGGCGTCCGGGCGCAGCGACGGGAACTCCCGCAGCGCCGCCTTGCGGGTCAGGTGCCGGTGATGGGGCATGGTGGTGTCGCCGCTCGGCCCGATGCGGGCCAGCCCCTGCCCGAGGGTGTCGTAGAGCAGCACGCCACTGCCGATGTAGGCACGTTCCCAACCGTGGCGGGTCAATGGCAGCAAGAACGGGATGGCCCGGACCAGATGGGGCGCGAGCGTGTCCAGCATGAGGGACCGCTCCCGCAGCGCCTCTCGGACCAGCGGGGCGTTGAGCTGCTCGAGGTACCGCAGCCCGCCGTGGATGAGCTTGCTCGACCGGCTGGACGTGCCGGCGGCGAGGTCGCGCGCCTCGACCAGGGCGACGGACAGGCCCCGGGTCACCGCGTCCAGCGCCACCCCCGTGCCGGTGACCCCGCCGCCGATCACGGCCACATCCACCGGATCCGCCCCCAGCCGGCGCAGTGCCTCGGCGCGGCCGACCCGGTCGAGCCGGGCGGTCGGGGTTCCGTGTCTGGTCGGCGTCATCGCCAGTTGCTTCCTCTCCTGCGAACGTCCTCGCGTCCTGTCGTCGTGATCGCCCGGGACGCTCCGGCGGCTCGCCACCCATCGTGCCGGCTGTCGGTGTCCGGTGTCCGGCGCCCGGGCGCGGGATCGTTGAACGTCCATGAACGTCTGTGAACGTCCGGCCGGGGCGTGGTGGGATGCGAATGCGACCGTCCCGGGATCCCGCGCGAGGCGACCGGATGGGCGACCGGATGGGCGACCGGATGGAGGTCAACACCAGATGGAGGTCAACGCATGGACCTGACCCACCCGCCGGCCGAGGAACGGTTCCGTGCCGAGTTGCGGGCCTGGCTCGCCGAGAACATCCCCGCCCCCTGGACGGAGCCCGGGTTCTGGGCCGGCGTGGGGGAGGCCGAGGGCTTCGACCTGCGGCGGGACTGGGAGCGGCGCAAGGCGCTCGCGGGCTTCGCCGGGATCGACTGGCCGGTGGAGTATGGCGGCCGGGGCGGCACCCCGGGGATGAGGGCCGTCTACGACCAGGAGATGCAGCTCGCCCGGGCGCCGCGCTCGGTCAACACGCTGGGCCTGGCCTTCCTCGCGCCGACGGTGATGGCGGTCGGGACACCCGAGCAGAAGCGCGACATCCTCGGGCCGATGCTGCGCAACGAGGTGATCTGGTGCCAGGGCTTCTCGGAACCCGGCGCGGGCTCCGACCTCGCGGCGCTGCGTACGTCCGGGGTGCTCGACGGGGACGAGTACGTGGTCAACGGGCAGAAGGTCTGGACGACGTTCGCGAACCGCGGAGACAAGATCTTCACCCTGGTCCGGACCGAGCCCGGCAGCCGGCGCCATCACGGCATCTCGCTGCTGCTCATCGACATGCACGCTCCCGGGGTGGAGGTCCGGCCGATCCGGCAGATGAGCGGCGCCAGCGAGTTCGGCGAGGTCTTCCTCACCGACGTGCGGGTGCCGGCGTCGGAGTGCCTGGGCGGGATCGGCAACGGCTGGGCGACGGCGATGCTTCTGCTGTCGTTCGAGCGCGGCGCGTCCGGGATCAGCCAGTACACCGGCTTCCGGCGCAGCTACGACGAGATCGTCCGGGTCGCCCGGGCGCTCGGCCGCGACACCGACCCGGTGCTGCGCCAGGAGTTGGGCCGGCGCATGGTCGAGCTCGAATGCCTGCGCTACCACTCGATGCACGTCCTCACCCAGGTAGAGCAGGGCCGGGACCTGGGGGCCGAGTCGTCGATCACCAAACTGCAGTGGTCGGAGACGTACCAGGACCTGTTCGAGACCTTTGATGCGCTGCTCGGCGCCGATGTGGCGCTCACCCACCCCACCGCGGACCTCGATCTGACGACGCTGCGGCAGGAGAGCTTCTGGACCCGCTCCGTCACCATCTGGGGTGGATCCTCGCAGGTACAGCGCACGATCGTCGCGGAGCGGGTCCTCGGCCTGCCACGCGGATCATGATCATTGTCGCGATTCGGGCCTGCGCCTACGTCTGCGCCCGCGCCTGTTCATCCCGCTGATCCTGCCTCGCCCCGCCTCCGGAGGTCCGAGCCCGTGTTCTTCGCCCTCACCGACGAGCAGCGCGCGCTCGCCGCCACCGTCCGGGACTTCCTGGCCGACCGCTTCGATCTGACCGCCGTCCGCGCGGTCTTCACCGATCCCGACGGTGACGGACACCCCCCCGAGCTGTGGAAGGCGATCGGCGAACAGGGCTGGCTCGCGGTGTGCGTGCCCGCGCGGTTCGACGGTCTCGGGCTCGGGCTGCTCGACGCACAGATCATCGCGCGGGCGTTCGGAGCGGGGGCGATCCCCGGGCCCTGGCAGCCGACCGTGCTCGCGGGCGAGGCGGTGCGGCTCGCCGGCTCGGCGGACCAGGCGGCGGCGGTGCTCGCCCCCCTCGCCGCCGGTGACCTGGTGGCCACCGTGGCGCTGCGGGGCCCGGGCGGGGGATACGACCGTACCGGCATCGCGGTCCGCGCGACCGCGGACGGCCGGCTGGGCGGTGTCGCGTCCGGCGTCGAGTATCTCGAGGTCGCCGGGCTCGTGGTGGTCGCCGCCGTCGACCCCGCCGGGGTCGGGCTCTACCTGCTCGATCCGCATGGCCCGGGGGTGACGGTCACCGCCCAGCGCGGCTTCGACGGCACCACCCGGCTGGCCTCGCTGTCCCTGGCCGACGCGCCCGCGACCCGGCTGCCGGCCTCCGACGTCGCGGTCGCTGCGGACCTGGTCCGTCGTGGTGCCCTGCTCACGGCCGCGGACCTCGTCGGTGTCGCGCGGGCCGCGCTGACCCGGACCGTCGCCTACGACATCGATCGGGTGCAGTTCGGCCGGCCGGTCGGTTCGTTCCAGGCGCTCGCGCACCATCTCGCCGATCTGCATGTCGCCGTCACGATGGCCGAGCACGCGGTGCTGTACGCGGCGCACGCGCTCGACACCGCCCTGCCCGACGCGGAGCTGGCGCTCGCGGTGGCGAAGAGCAAGGCCAACCAGGCCGCCGGGGACGCCACCGCGGCGATGATCCAGTACCACGGGGGGATCGGCTACACCTGGGAGCATGATGCGCACTTCTTTTACAAGCGGGCCAAACGCCAGATTCCCGCTTTTGGTGACACTCCTGCGCATCTGGAGCGCATCGCGGTGCTGACCGTCGACACGTTGCCCTGACCGCCCCCGATCCCGCAGCACTCGCAGCGGTGCTGGTTCCTCGGCGCTGCTGGTCCTTAGCGCGTCAGCGTATGGTCGAACAGCTGCCGGGCCGGGCCCAGGGCTGCCCGGCGGTCGGCGGGAGCCAGCCCGATGCGCGTCCGGCGATCCAGCAGGTCTGCCGGGTCGAGCGCGCCTTCGTCCCGCACCGCGAACAGCAGCTCCGCGCCGGTGACCGGCGTCCCCTCGGCGACGGGTGCCAGCAGGTCGGGGTCGCCGTCGGCCAGGGCCAGCACCCTCGGTGCCTCCGTCCCGTACCGCTCGACCAGACGGCGCGGCGCGGCCACCGTGGCGAGGACTGATCGAGGTGCCGCACCGACCAGGCCGAGCCGCCGGGTACGGCAGGGGCCGGCGTCGAGGTCGCCCACCGCGACGGCGGCGTCCACCGCGTCGGCGGCCATCCGTCGATAGGTCGTCAGTTTGCCGCCGACCACCGTGACCAGGCCGCCCGGGTCGGTCCGCACCAGGTGCCGCCGGGAGAGATCGGCGGTGCGGGCGGTGCTGGTACGGGCGTCGGCGGTGTGGTCGGTGGCGGTGTGGTCGGTGGCGGTGTGGTCGGTGGCGGTGTCGAGCAGGGGGCGCAGGCCTGCGAAGGCGCCCAGCCGGTCCGCCGGGTCGATGGGGGTGGCCAGCACGTTCGAGACGATGCCCAGCAGCTGCGCGATCTCGTCCTCGTCGGGCACCGGGACGTCGACGACCTCCTCGACCGGCACGTCGGTCAACCCGACGTAGACGCGGCCGTCGTCCTGGGGCAGCACCAGCGCGAACCGGTTCCGTTCACCCGGCATCGGCAGGGACAGCGCCGCGCGGGTCCCGGCCAGGACGGTGGAGCGCAGCACGAGGTGGGTGCCGCGGCTCGGCCGCAGCCGGATCCCCGGCGCCAGGTCCGGCGCCCACACGCCGGTGGCGTTGACCACCGTCCGCGCACGCAGGGTGATCCGGGTACCGGCGAGGGTGTCCACCGCGGTCGCCTCGATCCCACGGCAACCGTGCCGGCCCGGGCCGGCACGGTTGCCGTGGGATCCGGTGCCGAGGGCACGCGCCGCGCTGCTGCCGCCGTCGAGGCCGTCGAGGCCGTCGAGGCCGGTCACCCGCAGCCGGGTCAGGATCCGGGCGCCGAATCCGGCGGCGGTCCGGGCCAGCGCGACGACGAGACGGGCGTCGTCAACGAGCTGGCCGTCCCAGTGCAGCACCCCGCCGCGCAGCCCGGCTTCCCGGAGCGCGGGAGCCACCCCGAGCGTCTCCACGGCGGTCAGCCGGCGTGGGCCGGGCAGGACCGCGCGGGGCGTGCCCGCGCCGCGGCGCAGCAGGTCGCCGAGCCACACCCCGGCCTGGACCAGCGCGGCGTTCGACCGCGGTACTCCCGGGGTCAGCGGGGTGAGCATGGGCAGCGCCCGCACGAGATGGGGCGCGGTGTGCCGCATCAGGATGTCGCGTTCGACGGCGCTCTCCCGCGCCAGCGCCACGTCTCCGGTGGCCAGGTAACGCAGCCCGCCGTGAACGAGCTTGGAACTCCATCGGCTCGTGCCGAAGGCGAGGTCGTGCGCCTCGGCGAGGACGACGGACAGGCCGCGGGAGGCGGCGTCCAGGGCCACCCCGGCCCCGGTGACCCCACCGCCAATCACCAGCAGGTCCACCGGGCCGCCGGCCGCGACGGCGGCCAGCTCCCGTTCCCGCCGCCCGGCGTTCAACGAGGTCGCCGCGGTCGGCCGGAGCGTCAGAACCGTCATGGTGATCCCCCAGTGCTCTCCTTGACCGGTTCCGGCGCGAGGTAGCCGCGCAGGAGCCGGCGCAGTTCGGCGGTCCGGGTCGCCGCGGGGACACCGCCACCGAGGGCCTCGGCGGACAGGACGAAGGACTGCACGACGAGCAGGACCATGAGGGCCAGCGCCGACGGGTCCGCGGGCCGCACGGCGCCGTTCGCCGCGGCGGTGCGGAACTGGCTCGCCAGCAGGTCCAGGATCATCTGCTGGGTGGCGCCACGTCGCTCGATCAGGTACGGGATCAGCAGCTCGGGATCCGTCTCGATAATCCGCAGATAGAGCGGGTTGGTGCGGAACGCCTCCACCGTCGTGATGATGTGCTCGACGAGATCGTCGAGCAGCCCGCCGTCGACCAGCCCGCCGTCCGGCCCGGCCTGGGCCATGGCCGACGCGGCCGTCACGACCTGGGTCCACTCGCGGGTCATCACATCACCGACCAGCGAGCGCAGGTCCGGCCAGCGTCGATAGAGGGTCATCCGGCTCACTCCGGCGCGGCGCGCTACCTCGGTCAGGGTGGTCCGCCGGACCCCGACCGCCAGCAGGGACGCCTTGGCCGCGTCGAGGACGGCCTCCTCGCCGGCGAGAGCCATCCAC
>NZ_CDXDOR010000085.1:0-7107 GCF_978021225.1 Frankia sp. CeTa3Moorea
GGGCGCAGGGCGCGGGCACCGGCGGCTGGGATGTCCGCGCGCTGCATGGCAACCCCGATGCCACGCTCGTCGCCGAGGCGGTCCTCGCCGATCTGGAGAACGGCGCTACCTCGCTCTGGCTGCGGCTGGGGCCCGCCGGTCTGCCGGTCGGCGGGCTCGGCGCGGTGCTGCGCGAGGTCTACCTCGACCTCGCGCCGATCGTGCTGGACGCGGGGGAGCTCACCGCCGCGGCCGCCGAGGAGTTCTTCGGCCTCGCCGCCGCCCGCGGCCTGCCCGGTTCGCAGCTCACGGGCAGCCTCGGCGCCGACCCGATCGGTCTGGCCGCGCGGACCGGCCTGCCGGCCGACGGCCCGGTGGGCCTCGCCGAGGCGGTGTCGCTCGCCGGCCGGTGCGTGCGGGAGTTCCCCGGGATCCGCGCCTTCGTCGTCGACGCCCAGCCCTACCACCGCGCGGGTGGCAGTGACGCCGAGGAACTCGGGGCGTCACTGGCCACCGGCGTCGCCTACCTGCGGGAGCTCACCGGGGCCGGCCTGAGCCTTGCCGAGGCGCTCGCCCAGATCGAGTTTCGCTACGCGGTCACCGCCGATCAGTTCTCCTCGATCGCGAAGCTGCGGGCCGCCCGCCGGTTGTGGTCACGGGTCGCCGAGGTGTGCGGCGCCGAGCCGGCCGACCGGGCCCAGCGCCAGCACGCGGTCACCTCGGCGGCGATGATGACCCGCCGGGATCCCTGGGTGAACATGCTGCGCACGACGCTGGCCTGCTTCGGCGCCGGTGTCGGCGGCGCCGACGCGGTCACCGTCCTGCCGTTCGACACGCGCCTCGGCCGGCCCGACGACTTCTCCCGCCGGATCGCCCGCAACACCCAGACCCTCCTGCAGGAGGAGTCGAGCCTGATCCGGGTGACTGACCCGGCCGGCGGCTCCTGGTACGTCGAGTCACTCACCGCCGAGCTCGCCGAGGCGGCCTGGGTCTGGTTCACCGAGATCGAGCGGGCCGGCGGGATCGTCGCCGGCCTGCGGTCCGGGCTCGTCGCCGAGCGGATCGCGGCCACCTGGGCGACGCGCTCCGACGCGATCGCCCACCGGCGGGAACCGATCACCGGGGTGAGCGAGTTCCCGAACCTGGGCGAGAACCTCCCCGAGCGGTCCCCCGTGCCCGCCGTGAGCCCCGTGCCCGCCGTGAGCCCCGCCGGCGCCGGCGGGGAGGCCGCCACGGCGGTGGGCACCGGGCTGCCGGAGCTCACCTACGACCTCACCTTCGAGGAGCTGCGCGCCCGTTCCGACGCGCACCTGGCGGCGACGGGCGGCCGGCCCGTGGTCTTCCTGGCCACCCTGGGCAGCGCGGCGGTCTCGACCGCGCGCGCCACCTTCGCCGCCAACCTGTTCCAGGCGGGCGGGTTCGAGACTCCGACGTCCGGCCCGGGCACGGACCCGGCGTCGATCGCGGCGGCGTTCAGCGCCTCCGGGGCCACCGTGGCCTGCCTGTGCTCGGCCGACAAGGTGTACGCCGAGCACGCCGGACCGGTCGCCGAGGCGCTGCGGGCCGCCGGGGCGAGCCGGGTGTGGCTCGCGGGCCAGGCCGGTGCGCGCGCGCAGACCGATGCCGCCGCGGGCATCGACGGCTACGTGTTCACTGGATGCAATGCCGTCGCCGTGCTGCGGGCGACGCTCGCCGAGGTTGGGGTGGCCTGATGTCCACGGACAGCTCGCAACGTGCCACGATGATCCCGGACTTCTCCGCGGTGGAGCTGGGCACCACGCCGGCCGGGGCGGACACGGCGGAAGGTGAGTGGCGGGCCGCCTTGGAGGCGGCGACCGGTAAGGACGCCGACGCGCTGACCTGGGATACCCCCGAGGGCATCGCGGTGAAGCCGCTCTACACTGCCGCCGACACCGCGGGCCTGGACTTCCTGGGCACCTACCCGGGGATCGCGCCCTTCCTGCGCGGCCCGTACCCGGCGATGTACGTCACCCAGCCGTGGACCATCCGCCAGTATGCCGGGTTCTCCACCGCCGCCGCGTCGAACGCCTTCTACCGGCGCAACCTCGCCGCCGGGCAGAAGGGCCTGTCGGTCGCCTTCGACCTGCCGACCCACCGCGGCTACGACAGCGACCACCCGCGGGTCACCGGCGACGTCGGCATGGCCGGCGTCGCCATCGACTCCATCCTCGACATGCGCCAGCTGTTCGACGGTATCCCGCTGGACAAGATGAGCGTGTCGATGACCATGAACGGCGCCGTGCTGCCGGTGCTGGCGCTCTACATCGTCGCGGCCGAGGAGCAGGGGGTGGCCCCGGGGCAGCTCGCCGGGACCATCCAGAACGACATCCTCAAGGAGTTCATGGTCCGCAACACCTACATCTACCCGCCGCAGCCGTCGATGCAGATCATCTCGGACATCTTCTCGTTCACCTCGCAGCGGATGCCGCGGTTCAACTCGATCTCGATCTCCGGTTACCACATGCAGGAGGCCGGGG
Source organism: Frankia sp. CeTa3Moorea (assembly GCF_978021225.1). NCBI lineage: Bacteria > Bacillati > Actinomycetota > Actinomycetes > Frankiales > Frankiaceae > Frankia > Frankia sp. CeTa3Moorea. The sequence goes on from NZ_CDXDOR010000085.1 coordinate 2,478, forward strand.
CGACGGCCGACCTGGAACTGGCCTACACCCTGGCCGACGGAGTCGAGTACATCCGGGCGGGGCTGGGCGCGGGGCTGGATATCGACGCGTTCGCACCAAGGCTGTCGTTCTTCTGGGCGATCGGCATGAACTTCTTCATGGAGGTCGCCAAGCTGCGCGCGGCCCGGCTGCTGTGGTCGCGGCTGGTCAACCAGTTCACCCCGAAGAGCGCCAAGTCGCTGTCGCTGCGGACCCACTCGCAGACCTCGGGCTGGTCGCTGACTGCCCAGGACGTGTTCAACAACGTGGTGCGCACCTGCGTGGAGGCGATGGCCGCCACCCAGGGGCACACCCAGTCGCTGCACACCAACGCCCTCGACGAGGCGCTGGCCCTGCCGACGGACTTCTCGGCCCGCATTGCCCGCAACACCCAGCTGCTGCTCCAGCAGGAGTCCGGCACCACCCGGGTGATCGACCCGTGGGGCGGCAGCTACTACGTCGAGCGGCTCACCCACGACCTGGCCCGCCGGACCTGGGAGCACATCGACGAGGTCGAGGCCTCGGGCGGCATGGCGCAGGCCATCGACGCCGGGATTCCGAAGATGCGCATCGAGGAGGCCGCCGCCCGCACCCAGGCCCGCATCGACTCCGGCCGCCAGCCGCTGATCGGGGTGAACAAGTACCGCGTCGACGCGGACGAGGCCATCGAGGTGCTCAAGGTCGACAACTCGGCGGTGCGCGCCGAGCAGATCGAGAAGCTGCGCCGGCTGCGCGCCGACCGTGACCCGGCCGCGGTGGAGGCGGCGCTGCACGTCCTGACCGCGGCGGCCGACGCGGCCCGCGATGGGCGCCGCGGTCCCGGGCTGGAGCAGAACCTGCTGGCGCTCGCCGTCGACGCGGCCCGGGCTCAGGCGACGGTCGGGGAGATCTCCGACGCGCTGGAGAAGGTCTACGGGCGTCACGCGGGCCAGATCCGTACCATTTCCGGGGTGTACCGGGACGAGGCGGGACCTGCCGGCAACATCCTCGCCGCCCGCGAGGCCGCCGCCGCCTTCGAACGCGCCGAGGGTCGCCGGCCCCGGATCCTGGTCGCGAAGATGGGCCAGGACGGTCACGACCGCGGCCAGAAGGTGATCGCCACCGCGTTCGCCGACCTCGGCTTCGACGTGGACGTCGGCCCGCTGTTCCAGACCCCGGCCGAGGTCGCCCGGCAGGCCGTCGAGGCCGACGTGCAGATCATCGGGGTGTCATCGCTGGCCGCCGGCCACCTCACCCTGGTGCCCGCGCTGCGCGAGGAGCTTGCCGCGCTCGACCGGCCCGACATCCTCATCGTGGTCGGCGGGGTCATCCCCCCCGGCGACTTCGACGAGCTGCGGGCCGCGGGCGCCGCCGCGATCTTCCCGCCCGGCACGGTCATCGCCGACGCCGCGCTGGACCTGCTCGCGACCCTGTCGGCCCAGCTCGGTCATCCCGCTCATCCCGCTCACCCCGCGGCCTGACCCGCCCCCGAGCGACGGCAGATCCGGCATGGTGACCCGACGACCGATCGATCCGGGCGAGTACGCCGACGGGGTGCTGGCCTCGTCGCGGACCTGGATCGCGCGGGCCATCACCCTCGTCGAGTCCACCAGGCCCGACCACCAGGAGCTCGCGCAGCGGCTGCTGGTGACGTTGCTGCCGCACGCGGGCAAGGCCCGTCGGATCGGCATCACCGGGGTGCCCGGGGTGGGCAAGTCGACGTTCATCGACGCGCTGGGCACCATGCTCACCGGGAAGGGGCACCAGGTGGCGGTGCTCGCCGTCGACCCCTCCTCGACGCGTACCGGCGGCAGCATCCTGGGGGACAAGACCCGGATGGCGGCGTTGTCCACCGATCCGGCGGCGTTCATCCGGCCCTCGCCCACCGCGGGGACGCTCGGTGGCGTCGCCAAGACGACCCGCGAGGCGATGGTCGTCATGGAGGCGGCGGGCTACGACGTCGTCCTGGTCGAGACGGTCGGCGTCGGCCAGTCGGAGACGACCGTCGCCGACATGGTCGACACCTTCCTGTTCCTGACCCTGGCCCGGACAGGGGATCAGCTCCAGGGCATCAAGAAGGGGGTGCTGGAGCTCGCCGACGTCATCGCGGTGAACAAGGCCGACGGGCCGCACGAGCTCGACGCCCGCCGTGCCGCCCGAGAACTCGCCGGCGCGCTGCGGCTGCTGCAGGGCTCCGCCGGTCCCCGGGACTGGAACACCCCGGTGCTGACGTGCAGCGCGGTGGAGCGGACGGGGCTGGACGCCGTCTGGGCGCAGATCGTCCAGCATCAGGACACCCTCGACGCCTCCGGCGAACTCGCCGCCCGCCGCCGCCGCCAGCAGGTCGACTGGATGTGGGCGATGGTCCACGATCGGCTGCTCGCGGGCCTGCGGGCCGATCCGGGGATCCGCGAGATCACTCCGGACCTTGAACGGCGGGTCCGCGACGGCACCCTCACCCCGAGCCTGGCCGCCGACGCCATCCTCGCCGCGCATGACGGCCTGGCCGCCCACGAGGGCCGGGCCGCGGCACCCTCCGACGCCGCGGAAAGCCGCGACGGAAAGCCGCGACGGAAAAGTGTGGAGGGTTAGGAACGGCCCACGGCCGCTGGACTGTGCCTAACCCTCCACAGTTCCGCCCACGGCAGGCCGGTCGGGCCGGGGCTCGGCACCATTCGGCACCGTCCGGCACCATTCGGCAACTCAGGGACCTGCTCACCGGCTCAACGGGAGCCGGAAATATTTTGTCCGCTCCCGGACACAAATATTGCCTGGTCAAACGTCTACGATGATCGTGGTAACGGGAGTGGAAGGATCTCCGGCGGCCGAGCGGAGTACCGTGGCTCCGGTCGCCGTGATGATCGCGTGGGTTTCGGGAGACGCGGTGAGCTATCAGCTGGGTATCGACCTCGGGTCCGCGAACACGATCGTCGGGGTGGCGGACGGAGGCTGGCCCCGCGTGCTCGAACTGAGCGGTCAGCGTCGCCTGCCGTCGGTGATCTACGCTGCCCCGGCCGGTGGCCTGCAGTTCGCGCGCTCGGCGGACCGCCGGTCGCTGGTCGACCCCGAGCGTGCCGCGACCGACCTCCTGCGCCCGCTCGGGGACAGCGGTCCCGTTCTGCTCGGGGGTGCCGCCTACAGCCGGGAGGGGCTGATCGCCCGGTTGGTGTCCTACGTCGTCACGGCCGCCACCGAGCAGCTCGGGTCGGAACCGGACCAGGTCGTCGTGACGTTCCCGACGTTCTGGTCGGCGGCCCGGCGCGAGGTGTTCGCGGACGCCGTGAGCCAGCTCTCCGATGTCACGGTGCCCGTCGCGGCGTTCCCGGCCGCCGACGCGATCGGAACCCTGCTGTCTCACGGCTCCTCGACCCAGACCGTCGAGTTGGTCGGATGGTACGACTTCGGCGCCGGCTTCCTCGACACGGGGATCCTGTCCTTCTCGCCGTTCGGGTTCCAGCTGCTCGGCTTGGCCGCGGGTCTGCGCCACGGCGCCGGCCTCGAGCTCGACGAGCTCCTGGTCGACCGGGTGCTGACCGGCGCGGGTGTCGAGCGTGCGGCGCTCGACCGTTCCGACCCGATGATCCGGACCGCGCTCGGCAGGCTGCGGCGGGAATGCGCGCAGGCGAAGGAGATCCTTTCCGGTGAGGACGAAGTTGACGTTCCGGTCTCCCTTCCCGGAGTCGATACCTTCGTCACGCTGAGCCGGGCGGAGCTGGAGACCCTCATCGGCCCGATTGTCGATGACACGATCATGACCTTTCGCCGGGCGCTCCGCTCGGTGCCGGTGACCTCCGCCGAGCTGTCCCGGATCCTGTTGTCCGGCGGGATCTCCCACCTTCCGCTGGTGGCCCGCCGGCTGCGGGAGACCTTCAGCGGGATCGACCGGATCGACCACGGTTCGGACGCGGATGTGGCGATGGGCGCGGCGCTGCTCGCCGCCGACCTCGCTGATCGGTTCGGCGCCGTCGGTGCCGGGAGTGCACCCGGTGTTCCGGGTATTCCGGGTATTCCGGGTGTTCCCGGTGCGGTCGGTGTTCCGGGAGTGCCCGCGGCCTTCGGTGCCGTCGGGGCGGTGACCGCCGGCGGTTTCGGCGCGTCGGGCGAGGTCGGTGACGCTCAGGAACCCTCTGCTCAGGACCCCTCCGACGTCACCGCGGTGATCCGGCCGCCGGACGCCGCGGACCTGGTCTCGCGGCCGCCCTTCCTGTCCGGGCCAAGGGGGCTGTCCGGGCCGAGGGGGCTGTCCGGGCCGAGGGGGTTCGCGGGCGCAGCGGGTCCGGCCGGGATCCGAGGCGTGCCGGAGGCGGACGGCGTGACGGCCGCGGCGACGGTGCTCAGCGGCCCGGACGGCTCCGCGCCGCACGGCTTGGGCGCCGGGGACGACACGATGATCTCCTCGGGTGGCGCGGCGGATTCCCCACCGCCGGGGATCGTCGCCGGCGGGCCGGGCCCGTCCGACACCTCCGGTCACCGGATCCCACCCGGCCTCATGACGGTGGGCGCCGATCGGGACCACGTTCTGCTCGGGCCGCCGGGGAGGCTCGACCTGCCCTCGGACTTCTCGACGGGCGGTGTGGGCGGCCCGCACGGTGCCTCCGCCGGGGACGGCCGGGGAATCTTCGGCTCCCGGCGG
>NZ_CDXDOR010000085.1:7647-21976 GCF_978021225.1 Frankia sp. CeTa3Moorea
TCGTCGCCGCCATTGTCGTGGTCCTCTTCTTGGCCCTCGGGGCGACCTTCGCCGTGGTGCTGACCGGCCGTGACTCCGGGGCGGACTCCGGGGCGGACGCGGTGGCCGCCCCGGTGGTCACCGCGTCGCCGGCCCCATCCGCCACCGGCCCGACCGGGCCACCCGCCTCCGCCGTGAACCTCGTCCGGGTGGCGGGATCCTCGGAGGTCGCCCCGATTACCGAGACCGCCTACAACGAGTTCCGTCAGGTGCAACGCAACGTCACCGTCAGCATCGAGCCCACGACGACCGAGGACGGTTTCGCCGCGCTGTGCAGCGGCAAGGCCGACATCGCCGGCGCCTCGTTCGAACTCAATCCCGGATTCGTCAAGAACCCCGACTGCGAGAAGAAGGTCGTCGGGTTCGAGGTGGCGCACCACACCCTGCCGATCGTGGTCAACCCGCAGAACACCTGGCTGCACTGTCTGACCCTGCGGCAGGTCAAGCAGGTGTGGGGGGCCGGTTCCGCCGTCACCCGGTGGAGCCAGATCGACCCGTCGTTCCCGGACGAGCCGATCACGTTTGTCGGGCCGCCGCGCGGCTCCGTGCAGGCGCAGGTGTTCAACGCCACGATCAGTAACGCCAGCGACCGGTCCCGCGAGTACCGGCAGGCCGATCTCAGCGGGGTCGCCAACGACGTGGCCGCCGACCGCTCGGCCATCGGCTACCTCGACTTCCCCACCTACGAGACCTTCGGCACCAAGCTGCGCGGCGTCGAAATCAACAATGGTGACGGGTGCGTGGCGCCGAACGCCGTGTCGGTCGGCACCGGCGTCTACCTGCCGCTGTGCAAGCCGCTGTTCGTCTACGCCCGCACGGACGCCCTGCGCCGGCCGGCGACCGCCGCTTTCTTGCGCTACTACCTGGAGAACGGCCGGAAGATCGCCTTCGACGCGCACTACGTCCCCCGCAACGACGACACGGTCGGGGAGAACGTCGCCAAGCTCGCGAGCCTGACGGCAGGCGTGGGACCCGTGCCGGCCTAGCCGCCCCCGCCCCCGCGCCTGGGCCTCCGCGCCTGGGCCCCCGTGTGCGGGAGCGGTCACCGGCGAGCGGCCGCGGGTGAGGACCGGGCGTGCGGGTGAGCTCGGACGGCGGTGGAGGGCCGGCGCGACACGCATCGTCACCGTACGTCTTTGGCTGCTACTGAGAGTGATAGCTTGCCGCTGCGCGCCCGGCGGATCTCACCTTCTCCACTCCGCATCAGGGGCCGCTTGGGCTCACGTATGGGAGTACTGCATTGCGTAAATCATCTTCTCTCCTGGGGGGGGGTCGCCGCTGCCGCGGCGATCCTCATCGGCACGGCGCTTCCCGCGAGCGCCGCGACAGCGGACACCACGGTGACCCTGACCCTCACCGGAGGGGCCGTGAGCATCACGGCTCCGGCAACCGCCGCCCTCACCGGCACGATCGGCACGACACCCGTCTCCGGCCAGCTCGGGCAGGTTCAGGTCACCGACACCCAGGGCACGACGGCACCGAACTGGGTGGTGAGTGTCTCGACCACCAACTTCAACGCCCCGCAGGGATCCGGTATCGCCCCGATCCCTGCCACCGGGATTCACTACGACCCGGGGACGGTCACCCGGGTGAACAACACGGGGGACGCTACCCCCGTGACCTTCACCGGGGAGTTCCAGCCCCTCCAGACGGTGACGGCGACCAGCGGGCCGGGTACCAACTCGGCGACGTGGAACCCCACGCTGACGGTCGACATCCCGACCACCGCCGTCGTCGGTACCTACACCGCCACGATCACCCACTCGACGGTGCCGTGATCGAGGTCGCGGGATGAGGAGAGGCGCCTTTCTCGGTGCCCTCGCGGTGGTGGTCGGGATACTCTTCCCGACCACCACCGTTTCCGCTGCGTCGGCTGCCTCCCGGAAGGGAACCGTCCGCACCGAGGGGACCTTCGGGATCCGGCTGGCCGAGGTCACCGCGGCCCTGACGCGTGATCCCCGAGCCAAGCAGTACATCGTCGACCACCTCAAACCGGGCGCCACGATGCACCGCCGGGTGCAGGTCGTGAACAACACCGACGGCCCGATGCGGATCGAGCTGTATCCGGGGGCCGCGAACCTGGGGGACAGCGCGTTCCACTTCGCCGAGGGGCGGACGCCGAACGAGCTGACCACCTGGACGAGCCTGGACCGGCCGGTGGTCGACGTCGCCGCGCACTCCCGGGAGACGGCGACCGTCGCCATCGATATACCGCGGGACGCCTCGCCGGGGGAACACTACGGCGTGCTCTGGGCCCAGGCGGGCAGCCCGGCCCCCGAGGACAGCGGGGTACAGATGGTCAACCGGGTCGGGATCCGGATGTACCTGGACATCGGCCCCGGCGGTCCGCCGGCCGCCGACTTCACGATCGCCGCGCTCACCGCGAAACGCCTGCTCGACGGGCGGTTGGCGATCAGCACGGAGATCCGCAACACCGGTGGCCGGGCGCTGGACATGTCCGGTGAGCTGACACTGACCGACGGGCCCGGCGGCCTGCGGGCCGGTCCGTTCCCGGCGAACCTCGGGACGACGGCGGCCCCCGGGGAGGTCAGCCCGGTCTCGTTCGCGCTTGACGGGCAGATGCCCGCCGGGCCGTGGACCGCCACGGTGACGTTGCGCAGCGGGCTGGTGGAACGGACCGCCACGGCGGTCATCCGCTTCCCCGACCGTCGCGGCGCGTCCGAGCGGGTCGCGGTGAAGACGACGTCGACCCGGCGGGTGGCCGTGACATCCGCGGCCGTCACCGGCGGGTCCCTGTTCGTCCTGGGCACGTTGTTCTCGCTGGGGCGCCGATGGCGGCGTCGCCGGGCCCCGGGGCGTGACGTGCCGGATGGCGCCGGGGAGCGGTCCGCACCGGAGCGGGAGAACGGGCCTTGACCGGAGCCGGGGAGCGGTCCTAACCGGAGCAGGAGTCGGTGTAGGGGAGGCGGGGAATGAGCCGGCTCCATTCGGCCGGGCTCAGGGCCGCGCCCGGCCTGGCGCAGGCCAGCCGGCGCAGCCTGGCCGGGTCGAGCGTCCCGAGGAGGACCGACCCCTTGCCGGTGGTCAGCGCGACGGTCTCGGTGCCGGTCTTGGTGCCGGTCACGGCCACCGCTCGGGCGGGTGCGTCCAGGACGCCCAGGGGGGTCATCGCGGGTGTGGGGGCGGAGAGGTCCCAGTAGGCGACCGCGCCACCGCCGTCCGCGCTCACCAGATGATCGTCAGTGGTGAAGGCGACGGCGGCGACGGGGGCGGTGTGGCCGGACAGCCGGCGCAGGACCCGCGGATGGTCGGGATCGCCGACGTCGGAGACCTGCAGGATCCGGTCGTCGCCGCCGGTGGCCAGCCGCCGTCCGTCCGGGCTGAACGCGACGGTGTTCACCGCGCCGGTGTGGCCGGGCACCGAGACCATCTGGACGGGTCTGCGGGGGTCGCGGACGTTCCACAGCTGCACGGTGCCGCTGGCGCCGGCGATGGCGAGGACGGCGCCGTCCGGCCGCAGCGCCACGTCCGTCACCGGCCCCGCGCGGCCGATCAGCAACTGGATCGAGACGGGCCGCCCCGGATCGGCGACGTCCCACAGCCCCACCGACCAGTCCTCGCCGGCGGTGACGAGCAGATGCGCGCTGCTCGACAACGCGAGCCGATGGACCGGCGTGGCCTGGGGGTCGAGCGTGCTGAGCGGCCGGGGGCGCGCCGGATCGGCGATGTCCCAGAGCCGGCCGGCGTCGGTCTCCCCACCCGTCGCGAGTCGGGTGCCCGAGCGGTCGAACACGACGCCGTGCGCATGGTCGTTCGCGGAACCCCCGGCGGTGGCGGTGGGTCGGCCGGCAGCGTCGACCTTCCAGAGGTGGAGGCGGCCGGTGTCGTCGGTGCCGGCGAGGGTCGTGCCGTCCGGGCTGAGCGCGATGTCGGAGAAGGCCGCGGGACCGGCGGGGATCCGCGCGGCGGTGGACTGGGCGAAGGACGCGAGGACGGCCGCGCGCGCGGCCTCCGTCGGGGCGATCCGGTAGGCCGCGAGGCTCAGCCGGCCGGCCAGGCCCGGTTGCCGGGCCCGCTGGGCCGCCGCGTCCGCGGCCAGGCGTGACGAGATGGACGCGCGGTCGGCCGCCGAAACCGGCGACGGGCCACCGCCGCGCGGCACGATGATCAGCACTGCCGCGGCGGCGATCGCGATGGCGAGCCCGGTGACGAGCAGTGCCGTCCGCGACCGCCGCCGCCTGGACGGGGCCGGTGGCGACGGGGCCGGTGATGGGCTGAGTGCCGGCGGGTGCGGGGTTCCTGCTGGATGCGGGGGTACCGACCCGGGCTGTCCACGCGGCGGCGGGGTCCGGGCTGGAATCGGCGGCGGGGTCCGGGCTGGAATCGGCGGCGGCGAGGCGACAGGCGGCGGGGACAGCTGGGTAACGGGCATGTCCGCCACGTTCGCGGCGGTGCTGCCCGTGCTGCCCGTGCTGCCGGGCCGCTCCGGCCTGGGCGCCGGCCCCTTGGCGCCTGATGGCCGGCGCCGGGCCCAGCGGCGGGCACGTCCGGTGGGCTGCGCGGTGCCAGGCGGTCCGGGCGGTCTGGTGCCGGGCTCCGGGCGCGCGGGGAGGCTACCCCCGCCGATCAGCGCTGTCCGCAGCTCCTCCGCGCTCGGCCGGGCCGCCGGGTCCTTCGCCATCGCGATCTCGACGAGGTTGCGCAGCTCGCCGCCAACTCCGTCGAGCCGCGGTGGCTCGTTGACGATGCGGTAAAGAATGGCGTCGATGCGACCGGTGCCGAACGGCGCGTGCCCGGTGGCGGCGAAGATCATGACGGCGCCCCAGGCGAAGACGTCGACCGCCGAGGTGATTGGTGCGTCGAGGATCTGCTCCGGGGACATGTAACCGGGCGTACCGATGGCATGCCGGACGTTGTGGCTCAGGTCGGTGTCCGCGTTGAACTCGCGGGCCAGACCGAAGTCGATCACCTTGGGGCCGACCGGGGACAGCAGGACGTTGCCGGGGGTGAGGTCGCGGTGCACGATCCCGGCCGCGTGGATGGCGCTCAGGGCGGTCGTCACGCTGACTGCGAGCTGTTCGAGATCGGCGGGCCGCAGCGGCCCCCGCACGGAGACGCGCCTCGACAGCGTCGGACCCTCGACGAACTCGGTCACGAGATAGGGCTGGGGCCCGTATGGATCTGCGTCCAGCACGGCGGCCGTGGTGAACCGGCGGACCCGGCGGGCACTCTCGGCCTCGCGGGCGAACCGGGCGCGGAATTCGGGCCGTTGCGCGAGCTCCGGCCTGATCATCTTGATCGCGACGGCGCTTCCGTCGGGTGCCCGGCCGAGGAAGACGGTGCCCATGCCGCCCTGCCCGAGCCGGCCGATCACCTGGTAGACCCCGAGCCGCCGCGGATCGGTCAGCTGGAGCGGGCGCACGGCGTCGCCGGGCAGCGGAGGTGGTGTCGCCCCCGTCACCGTGCCCCACTCCCGTAGTGGGACAACGGCCACGCACGCCCTGCCCCGCTCCCAAGGTGCGCCGAGACCGGCGACCTTCTCAGATACGGCGGATGCCTGGACCGGCGCGGGCGCACAGGCAGAGTATCGCAGTAAAGGATGGAAGATCGCAGTATGGACAGAACCAGTATGGACGGAATATAGCGCAATACCGGCAAAGATGCATGATCTGGGAGGCCCTGTGCTCCGCCGCGCGGCAAAGTTCGACGTGACACTGACCCCGACCTCGCGGTCCCTGCTCGCCCCGGTCTCCGAGGAGCCACGGCGGTTGCTGCTCGACCGGGCCCTCGACGAGTTCGTCGCCGATCTCAGCGCGCTGGACGAGACGGCCGGCACGATGGTGGCCGGGGCGCCTCGTCCGACGATCGACACAGCCATCGACGCGGCGGTCCCCTCGGTGGTCGAGGGCACGCTGCTCGTCTCCGGCCAGGAGGTGATGCAGACCTGGGAGGCGCCGTTGATGCGGGCGCTGGCCGCCGAGGTGACCCAGCCGGGCGGTACCGTCCTCGAGGTCGGGTTCGGCCTGGGCCTGTCCGCCGGGTTCGTCCAGGAGATCGGCCCGGCCCGGCACACGATCATCGAGGCGAACCCGGCCACGGTGCGCGTCGCCGAGCAGTGGGCCCGCCCCGCGGGGCGCCGCGGGGTGGAGATCATCACCGGGCGTTGGCAGGAGGCCATACCCGGCCTCGGCCGGTTTGACGGCATCCTCTTTGACACCTATCCCCTCGACGAGACCGAGGTCGACGAGTATTTCGTGCGCAGCCCCACCTTCGCCGAGCACTTCTTCGCGCACGCCGCCGACCACCTGGCCGACGGCGGTTCGTTCACCTACTACTCGAACGAGATCGACTCGGTGTCCCGGCGGCATCAGCGGGCCCTGCTCCGCCACTTCCGCACCTTCAGCGTGCGTGTCGTCGACGGCCTGCAGCCGCCGACGGACTGCAGCTACTGGTGGGCGCCGTCGATGGCGGTCATCGTCGCCCGGGAACCCCGCCGCTGATCCCCACCTTGCCTATCCAGAGGGATAAATCGGACACCGAAGCCTCTGGATAGGCAAGGTAACCGGGAGATACGGGAGATACGGGACCGAACGGTTCAGGCGGGCTGGTGGGTGGGGATCACGACCGTGCGAACGGCGTCGTCGCGGATCTCCCCGACCAGCTCCTCCAGGATGTCCTCCAGCGCGACGAGCCCGAGGACCGTACCGTCGGCGTCGGTGACCCTGGCCAGATGCGCGCCGGAGTGCTGCATCGTCGCCAGCGCCGTCCGCAGGTTGTCGTCGGCGCCGACTCGGGCTAGCGGCCGGGTCCACTTGGCCGCGACCGGGCTGGACCGCCGCTCCGGCCGGGTCTCCAGCACGTCCTTGAGGTGCAGGTAGCCGATCAGCCCGCCCTCGGGGTCCCGCACCGGGAAGCGGGTGAATCCGGTGCGCGCGGCGAGCTGTTCGACCTGCCGGGGAGTGACCGCCGGGGACACGGTGACCAGCCCGTCCGGCGGGAGCAGGACGGCACGCGCGGTGCGTTCCTCGAACGACAGCGCCCCGGTCAGCAGGTCGTGTTCATCCTCGGCGAGCAGACCCTCCCGATGCGACTCCTCGATGAGTCCGGCGACCTCGTCGCGGGTGAAGACGCTCGCGATCTCGTCCTTCGGTTCGACGCCGACGAGCCGCAACGACACGGCCGCGATCGTGTTGAGCAGCGCGATGACCGGTTTGCCGCAGCGGACGACTCCGACCAGGAGTGGGGCGAGCAGCAGGACCGCACGCTCCGGCATCGCCAGCGCGATGTTCTTCGGGACCATCTCGCCGACGACCACGTGCAGGAAGGTCACCAGGCCCAGCGCGATGGCGAAGGCCACCGGGTGCAGCAGGGCGGAGGGCATCCCGGCCGCCTCGAATGGTCCGCGGAGCAGATGCGCGACCGCCGGTTCCCCGAGAGCGCCGAGGCCCAGGGTGCAGACGGTGATGCCGAGCTGCGCCCCGGCGAGCATCAGCGAGACGTTCTCCATCGCCCCAAGGGTGATCTTCGCCAGCCGCGAGCCCGCCTCGGCCATCGGCTCCAAGCTCGACCGCCGGGCCGAGATCAGCGCGAACTCGGCCCCGACGAACAGCGCGTTCAGCGCCAGCAGGACGACGGTGGCGACGATCGCCAGCAGGTCGGTCATCCCCACCCCGCCCTTCCGACCGAGGCGGTCTCGGCATCCTCAGCCTCCTCGGTCTCCTCGGCCTCCTCAGCGGCCGGGCCTGCCGGGCCTGCCGGGCCTGTGCCGGGTCGGCGATCCGCGGGGTCCGCGACCGGCGGGTCCGTATCCCTCTCCGGCGTGGCGCCCGTCGGCGCGATCGGATCCAGGCGGATCCGGTCGACCCGCCGGCCGTCCATCCGCTCGACGGTGTACCGCACGCCCTCCACGGCCGCCGTGTCGCCCGCCCCGGGGATGCGTCCCAGCGCCCGGGCCATCAGACCGCCCAGGGTCTGGTAGGTGTCGTCCGCGGGGATGTCGATCCCCGTGACGTTGCGGGCCTCCTCCGGGCGCAGCAGGCCGGAGAGCAGCCAGCTGCCGTCCCGTCGGCGCAGGGCGCGCGGGCTGACCCGATCGTGTTCGTCGACAACGTCGCCGACGATCTCCTCGATGAGGTCCTCGGCAGTGACCAGTCCGTCGGTGCCGCCGAACTCGTCGACCACGATCGCCATCTGCATGCCGCCGGCACGCAGTGTCTCCAGCAAGGGGTCGAGCAGGATCGTCGAGGGCACGGTCACCGGCGGGACCATCACGTCGCGTACCGGGGTATGGTCCCGGGCGTCCTCGGGGACGGCGACCGCGTTCTTCACATGGATGAGGCCCACGACGTCGTCGCTGTCCGTGCCGAGTACCGGGAAGCGGGAGTGCCCGGTGCGCCGGGTGAGGGTGATAACCTCGCTGACCGGTTCGTCGGCATGGACGGTGCGCATGCGCATCCGGGGTGTCATGACGTCCTCGGCGGTCCGGTCACCGAACAGCAGGGAGCGCTGCACCAGCGTCGCCGTCTCGTGGGAGAGGGTGCCGTGCTCGGCAGACCGCCCGACGAGGGAGAACAGCTCCTGAGCCGAACGGGCCGAGGCCAGCTCCTCGCGTGGCGAGATGCCGAGGCGGTGCAGCACCGCGTTCGCCGTGGTGTTCAGCGAGCGGATCAGCGGGCCGGTGGCCTTCGTGAAGGCACGCTGGGGAGCCTGCACCGCCAACGCGGTGCCGAGGGGATGGGCGATCGCCAGGTTCTTCGGGATCAGCTCGCCGTACACCATCGTCAGGCCTGTCGCGAGGACCAGGGCGATCGCCACCGACGCCGCCCGGGCGAGCCCGTCCGGGGCGCCGAGCGAGGTGATCGGCCCCTCGAGTAGCCCTGCGATGGCGGGCTCCGCCAGAAAACCGATCGCCAGGTTGGTGATGGTGATTCCGAGCTGGGCGCCGGACAGCTGGGTGGACAGACCGCGCAGTGCGGTGAGTACCCCGCGGGCGCCCCGATCATCGCGCTCGGCGGCCCGCTCCACCGAGGGCCGGTCCACCGTGACGAAAGCGAACTCGGCCGCGACGAAAACGCCGCAGGCGGCCACGAGCACCAGGCTGAGTACCAACAGAAGCGCCTCGATCATCGGTCGACCCCCGCGGGCGCTTCCTCGCGCGTGGGTCGGCCGGAACTACACCCGGCATCTTCGGAGACTTTCATGATCCCTTCCGGTCGGTGCGGGGCGACCCGGCCCGCGGGCCTACCCCGTCACGCGGCAACAACGCGCTTCATAGCCCGTTCGTTTCACGATGACCTCTGGTCGGCGCACGGTCCAGACCCTGAGTAGGCCTCAGTAGAAGATCACTGTGTGGGCCAGCCGGCCAGCCGGCCAGCCGGCCAGCCAGCCAGCCAGCCGGCCAGCCGGTCCGGTGTCGTGGCCCGGCCGGCCCGGTACTGGAGAACGGTCGATCGGCGGGCGTGGGCCGGACGCGATGGTGAGGAACCGGACGCGCCGATGAGAACAAGAGCCCTGGAGCACGATATGACGGATCCCCGACGGTGTCACGGAGGGTAGCAGCGGGAAGGGATTGGGTGACATCACCGGGTGGCTTGCCAGCTCGCCGGCTCGCCGCGCGACGAGGAGGTCGTCATGCACAGGTCTCATGGGAGGGTTTTTCCGGTGGTACTCGCCCTGGCCGCGACGGCGATCCTCGTCGCCGGATGCGGCCCGGGCCCGGGCGGCGGCGGGGGCACCGCGGTGGCGGCTCCGGCGACGCCCGTGGCGGCCCGGTGCCGGACCGCTCAACTTGCTCTGAGCAGCATCGACCGCCAGGGAACCGCGGGCAGCGACTACGAACGGCTGGTCCTGACCAACATCGGTCACAGCCCCTGCGTGGTACGCGGATTCCCTGGCGTGTCGTTCGTGGACGCGGCCGGCCGGCAGGTGGGCGCGGCGGCGGAGCACACGGGGCCGGTGGGCGCGCCGGTGCGGCTCGTGCCCGGGGGCGCCGCGACGGCGGTCCTGCGCATCCTGCATCTCGGCGTGGCGGAAGGCTGCACACCTCCCTCGGGGACCGCGCCGGTCGCCGCGCTGCGCGTGTACCCGCCGGGGAACACCGAGGCGCTGCGGCTGACCGGCCCGGACACGCGGGCATGCCGGGATCCCGCCGTGCGGCAGCTCACCGTGGCCGCGTTCACGGCGTGACCGGGCCGGCTCCCAGGGTGCCCAGGGCGATGCCGGTGGATCGGCCGGTGGATCGGCCGGTGTGAGGTCGGCCGGTGGAGGTCAGAGCCGTTCGATGATGGTGGCGTTGGCCAGGCCGCCGCCCTCGCACATCGTCTGCAGGCCGTAACGGCCGCCGGTGGCCTCCAGGTAGTTGAGCATCGTGGTGAGCAGGCGGGTGCCCGATCCACCCAGTGGGTGGCCCAGCGCGATGGCGCCCCCGCGCGGGTTGAGCTTCGCCGGGTCGGCACCGGTGTCGCGGGCCCACATGAGCGGCACGGGCGCGAACGCCTCGTTGACCTCGAAGGTGTCGATGTCGTCGATGCTCAGACCGGCGCGCTTGAGCGCCTTGCGGGTCGCCGGGATCGGCGCGGTCAGCATGAGTAACGGGTCATCCCCGGCGAGCGCGAACGTGTGGAACCGGGCCCGTGGCCGCAGGCCGAGCTCGTTCGCCCTGGTCTCGCTCATGATCAGGACGGCCGAGGCGCCGTCGGTCAGCGGGGAGGAGTTACCCGGGGTGATGTTCCAGGTGATTTCCGGGAAGCGGGCAGCGTACGCCTCGGTGTAGAAGGACGGCTTGAGCTTCGCCAGCGTCTCAACGGTCGTGGTCGCTCGGACCGTCTCGTCCACGGTGTGCTGGGCTGTCGTGCCGTCCGGAAGGGTGATCTCGACCGGGACGATCTCCCCGGTGAAGTCCCCCGCCGCGGCGGAGGCCGCCGCGAGCTGGTGCGACCGCGCGGAGAAGATGTCCAGGTCCTCCCGGTTGATCTTCCATCGGGCGCTGACGAGCTCCGCGCCGATGCCCTGGTGGGCCAGGCCCTCCGGGTAGCGGGCGTGCAGGCTCGGGCCGTTGGGGTCCTTGCCGAGGGTGGTGGAGCCCATCGGCACCCGGCTCATCGACTCCACCCCGGCGGCGATGACGATGTCGTAGGCGCCGGCGAGCACCCCCTGCGCGGCGAAATGGGCGGCCTGCTGGCTCGACCCGCACTGGCGGTCGATCGTGGTGGCCGGCACCGACTCGGGGAACCCGGCCGCCAGCACCGCGGTGCGCCCGATGTTGACGGCCTGCTCGCCGGCCTGGTCGACACACCCGGCGATGACGTCGTCAACCAGCGCCGGATCAAGGTCGTTGCGGGCGATCAGTGCCTTCAGTACGGTGGCCAGCAGCTCCACCGGATGGGTTTCGGACAGCGCCCCACCCGGCTTGCCCCGTCCCGATGCCGTGCGTACCCCATCGACGATGACTGCGTTCTCCATGGGCTCTCCCTCGTCACAACCATCACACGTCACAATCATCACAATGACGGCGGATCGACCGTTGCCCTGCCCGTGTCGCCCAGCCCGTGTCGCCTACCCGTTGCCTGGCGCTTGCCTGGATCGACGCTACGGGCCACCCTCTTGATGGGTCAACAAGTGAACCGGAGGTCAGGGGGTCGGGGTCGGGCATCCCGTCGGATAACCGAGCGCATGTGTATAGTATCTCTCCGCCGCCGGATGTAGCGGGACGTACCGGCAGATGTTGGTCGCGATGAAGGAGCCGGGAGTCGCGAAATCGAGGCGGCGCGCCTGCGCCTGCGCCTGATGGGTGGTCCACAGGGTGGCCTTGAACTCGGCGGAGTGTTCACCCATCATCCGGGCGGCGAACTCGACCAGCGCGGCGTCGGCGTACTTGCTGGCGACGATGCCGTTCGGCACCGCGATGGTCTGTGTCGGCTGGGACGGGATGATGTTGTAGTCACCCGGCTCGATGGCGGCCCTTGTGAAGACGTTGGCTCCGACATCGAGGTACTGGGAGTACCAGTCCCGCTGGATCGCCGATTGCCAGTCGTCGAGTGGCACGAATCTGATCTTCTGGTAGCTGTCGTTGTATTCCTGGACCGCCATGGTGGGAGCGCCCGCCGCCCACAGGACCGCGTCGGCGTGATCCGCACCGGTGGGATGAAGTTTCTGGAGAGCCTCGGCTATCCGGTTCCCGGTCACCGGACGGATGACGCAGCCCGCTCCTTTCACCCGGGTGATCTGACGGAACAGCACGGAGGCGATCTGGTGGGTGCCCGAGTCGAGCACTCCGCTTTCGACCGTCTTGCCGCACAGATCGTCCGCGCTATGAATGCTGGAGTTGGTCGGGACGATGAGCTGGAGAACGTCGTAGTAGATCTGGCCGACGAGGCGTAGGCCCTCGACGGCCCCGTCGGTGAAGTCGCCTCGGCCGTTTTGAGCGTCCACCACCACATTGAGCTGGGCCAGCGCGAGAGTGCAGTGCTGGTTCTCCGGAACTCCGAGATTCTTGAGGTTCTGGGACGTCCCGTTCGTGTCCGAATCGGGAGAGGCGCGCCACCCGTTGCCGCCGTTCAGCGCCGGATCATTGATGAGCTTCGCGAGTGTGCTCGCGTACTGCGAGTAGGAGGTGCGGGGCTGGCCGGCGATGATCCGCACGGTCGTGCACGTGGTCGAGCGCAGCCTCTTCTTCATCGGGGGATCGAGCGGCATCTGTGTCGGTGCCGCCGACCGCGTTGAGGGCGTGTTCACGAGAGTCTGGCCACGGCCGCCTTTGCCGAGGACCTGGCCGATGAAGGCGAGGACGATGGTGGTCAGGATCACCAGGACGGCGATGGCGGTGGGATGCCATCCCAGCCGCGACCGGGTATCGGACATTCGCGGCGACTCCTCGATCCGTGGGACGCTGATATCGGGCCTTGCGTGGGGCAAGCTCCAGGACACCTGTCCGCCACCGGATCGTCGCATGCCGACCATGCCGACCATGCCGACCATGCCGCGCAGAGCGCCTTGGGCCGAGAACGGCCGATTCTTGCTCTTGTACCTGATCCCCGAGGGCTACGGAGTAATGACAGATTTACTTTAAGTATCAGACTCTATGATCGCAGTCGGGGCCGGGTGCGCCGGATCGGTCGGTGGTGCTGGGCGGGGTAGGCGCATGCCGATGGTGAAGATGGCCGAGAGCGTCACCGCGCCCAGTACCTCGGCCACGACCGCCCACGTGCGGCCGTAGGTGATTTCCATCCCCCCGACTGCGCCCACCGCGCAGGCCCAGCCAACCACCAGCATCGCGGTAAGGTCCGTCGGAGGGAATAGCATAACGGTGGGGACGGCCGCGATGAGCGCGGCGGCGAGTGAGCCGACCAGCACTCCGCCAGGGCTGTCTGCCACCTGGAAGGGGATTCCGATGACGATGGCCGCGGCGAGCGTCGGAAGCATGACCCACTTCCGCGTGAGCGCGGTGAGGATGGCGCCGACCGCCCGGCGCTGTTCCGGCACCTTCGGCGGGAATGCGGGCTGTGAGGTGATCGGGCGTTGCGCGGCCGGTGGCGCGATCTCGGTGCGCTGGGCCTGGGGGAAGTACGGAGGCTCCTTGGGCGTGAGATTGCCCTTTTCCCATGCCGAGCGGACATTGCGCAGCAGCTGCTCCCGGGCGGCGTTCTCGTTGTCGAGGCCTATGAGGTCGAAGTGGACCAGCTGCCGGAGTATCCCGGTAGGGGTGCATTCCGCTATCCGCACCGGGATGAGCTTACGGCGGTTGCCCTCGGGATCGTATTCGAACGCCGCCTGCCATTCTGCCCGGCAGTACGGGGAATTCAGATACTCGGGCGAGAGCACCGCGATCGTGTGCCGGCAGTTCTCCACCCCCTGACCCATGTCCCTGACCCAGTTGCGGCCGGGGCCGATATGCCAGGCCTGAAGAAACACGCGATAACCGACCTCCTGTAGCTGCCAGGCGATCCATTCGGCCCAGTCCCGGTCGCGCTGGCAGTAGCTGATGAAGAAGTCGCCCTGGTCCACTCGATTCCCACCTGTGAAATCCTCCGCACTGCTCTCTCCAGCTGAAGGATAATCGTACCGCCGTTCCGGGATGAATGCCACCGTTCTGCCCCGCTGCGGCGGGGCAGAACGGGCAGGTGGTGCGCCGCGGGGTGGTGCGGTGGGGTCAACCGACGGGGCGGGGCTCGCCGTCGGCCGGGGCGGCCACGCCCCCAGGGTCTTGGCACGTTTGCTTGGTAGCGGCTCGTAGTCCGCTCCTGGGGTTGTGGGAGTGTGTGGTAGGTTTGTTCGTGGGATGCGGCCCTGAACGCAATGTCATGTAGCCTAAGTTGATCATGTGGTGCAGGGT
>NZ_CDXDOR010000086.1:0-16411 GCF_978021225.1 Frankia sp. CeTa3Moorea
GGACGAAGGTACGAGTGCCGTCGTGCCGAACCGGTCCGCGTCGGGGCTCTGCCATCCGTTCGCGGGCCCGGCATCGCGGCCGGCGGACGCGGGTCCGCCACCCGCTCCCGCGTCCACCCTCTCACCCGGCCGCCGCCCGAGGTACTGGCCCGACGGATCGACGATCATGAGAACGTTGTCCGGCTCGCCCGGTGTGACCCCGAAGGACGGCATCTGCGCCGGCGGGGCCGACGGCAGGTAGAGGGTGAAGGTGCTCCCACGGCCGACCACGCTGGAGACCGCGATGGCGCCGCCCAGCAGGCGGGCGATCTCCTTGCTGATCGACAGGCCGAGCCCGGTGCCGCCGTAGCGACGCGACGTCGTGCCATCCGCCTGCTGGAACGCCTCGAAGATCATCCGAAGCTTCTCGGCGGCGACCCCGATTCCGGTGTCGGTGACCGCGAACGACAACACCGTGTCCGCGGAACACAGGCTCGGCGAGAGGAAGGGCAGATCCGACCGGGCGACGGTGACGTCGAGCCGGACGGTGCCGGTGTCGGTGAACTTCACCGCGTTCGACAGGAGGTTCTTCAGCACCTGCTGGAGGCGCTGCTCGTCGGTGACGAACTCGGCTGGCACGTCGGGAGCGAGGTTGACCTGGAATGACAGGCCCTTCTCCTCCGCCACGGGGCCGAAGACCCCGGCGACCGCGTCGCAGAGCGCCGCCGTGCGCACGGTAGTCGCATCGACGTTCATCTTCCCGGCCTCGACCTTCGACAGGTCCAGGATATCGTTGATCAACTCGAGCAGCTCGGAACCGGCGGAGTGGATCGTCTCGGCGAAGTCGATCTGCTTGCGGGAGAGGTTACGGTCCGGGTTGTCGGCCAGCAGCTTGGCGAGGATGAGCAGACTGTTGAGCGGCGTGCGCAGCTCGTGGCTCATGTTCGCCAGGAACTCCGACTTGTACTGCGACGACAGCGCCAGCTGCTCGGCCTTCTCCTCCAACCCGATGCGGGCCAGCTCGATCTCGTGGTTCTTCTCCTCGAGCAGCGCCGCCTTCTCCTCGAGCTCGTTGTTCGTCCGCTGCAGCTCGACCGACTGCGAACGCAGCTCCTGGGTGAGCCGCTGGGACTGGGCCAGCAGCTCCTCCGTCCGAGCGTTCGCCATGATCGTGTTCAGCACCACCCCGATGGTGTCGACGAGCTGGTCGACCAGGGTGAGGTGCAGCTCGGAGAACGGCGAGAACGAGGCCAGCTCGATGACGCCGAGCACCTGGTTCTCGAACACGACCGGCACGACGACCAGGTCGCACGGCGGCGCCTCGCCGAGTCCGCTACGGATGTTGAGGTAGCCGGCGGGTACGTGCTCGACCCGGATACGGTCGCGCTCCAGGGCCGCCTGCCCGATGAGTCCTTCGCCGAACAGGAAGGTGCCGTCCGAGCGGCGCCGGGGCACCGAGCCGTAGCCGGCGACGTAGCGCAGCTTGTCACCCTCGATGAAGTCGAGCAGGTAGACCGTGCCCTGCTGGGCGTTGACCGCGGGCGTCATCTCACTGATGATCATCTGGCAGACTGCGTAGAGATCGCGCTGGCCCTGCATCTTGCTGCCGATCCGGGCCAGGTTGGACTTCAGCCAGTCCTGCTGGGCGTTGACCTCGGTGGTCTCGCGCAGTCGCGCGATCATCTGGTTGATGTTGTCCTTGAGCTCGGCGACCTCGCCCTCGGCCTCCACCGAGATGGACCGGGTCAGGTCACCGCGGGTCACCGCGGTGGAGACGTCGCCGATCGCCCGCAGCTGGATGGTCAGCGTGGACGCCAGCTGGTTGACGTTGTCGGTGAGGTCCTTCCACGTTCCGGCGACTCCGGCTACGGTGGCCTGACCGCCGAGCTTACCCTCGACGCCGACCTCCCGGCCCACCCGGGTGATCTCCGCGGCGAACGAGGAGAGCTGGTCGACCATCGTGTTGACGGTGTCCTTCAGCTCAGCGATCTCACCCTGCGCGGTCACAGTGATCTTCTGGCTCAGGTCGCCGCGGGCCACCGCCGTGGTCACCAGCGCGATGTTGCGGACCTGGCTGGTCAGGTTGCCCGCCATCGAGTTCACCGACTCCGTCAGGTCCCGCCACACCCCCGACACCCCGCGCACATGCGCCTGGCCACCTAGGTTGCCCTCCGTGCCCACCTCACGGGCGACCCGGGTCACCTCGTCCGCGAACGACGACAACTGGTCCACCATCGTGTTCAGGGTGTCCTTGAGCTCCAGGATCTCACCCTGGGCCGCCACGGTGATCTTCTGCGACAGGTCGCCGCGGGCGACGGCGGTAGCGACGAGCGCGATGTTGCGGACCTGGCTGGTCAGGTTGCCCGCCATCGAGTTCACCGACTCGGTGAGGTCCCGCCACACCCCCGACACGGCCCGCACATGCGCCTGCCCGCCCAGGTTGCCCTCCGTGCCCACCTCCCAGGCGACCCGGGTCACCTCGTCCGCGAACGACGACAACTGGTCCACCATCGTGTTCAGGGTGTGCGCGAGGCCCGCGACCTCACCCCGGGCGTCGACGGTGATCTGCCGGGTGAGGTCGCCGCGGGCCACGGCCGCCGCGACCTCGGCGATGCTGCGAACCTGGGTGGTGAGGTTGCCGGCCATGACGTTGACCGAGTCGGTCAGGTCGCGCCAGACCCCGGAAACGCCCTTGACCTGTGCCTGGCCGCCTAGCTTGCCCTCGGTGCCGACCTCCTTGGCCATCCGGGTGACCTCGTCGGCGAACGCGGAGAGCTGGTCGACCATCGTGTTGACGGTCGATTTCAGTTCGTGGATCTCGCCGCGGGCGTCCACGGTGATCTTCTGACTCAGATCACCCTGCGCAACCGCGGTGGTAACCTGAGCAATGTTGCGGACCTGACTGGTCAGGTTGCCCGCCATCGAATTCACCGACTCGGTGAGGTCCCGCCAGACCCCCGAGACGCCCTTGACCTTGGCCTGCCCGCCCAGGTTGCCCTCCGTGCCCACCTCACGGGCGACCCGGGTCACCTCGTCCGCGAACGACGACAACTGGTCCACCATCGTGTTCACCGTGGTGCCGATCCGCAGGAACTCCCCACGCACCGGCTGGCCGGCGATCTCCAACGCCATGTGCTGGGACAGGTCCCCCTCGGCCACCGCCGCTATGACCCGCGCCACCTCGTGGGTCGGCCGGGCCAGGTCGTCGATGAGGGAATTCACCGCCCGCGTCATGTCGGACCAGCCGCCGGGGCTGCCCAGATCCTCCATCCGCAGGGTGAGCCGGCCGTCACGGCGGATCACCTTGCTGACCCGGGCCAACTCACGCGCGTGGCGCTCCTGGATGGCGGCCAGCTCGTCGAACTTGCGCACCACGTCACCGGCGTAGCCGTCCCGCGCCGCGAGGCGGGTCGAGAAGTCGCCCTCGCACAGGCGGGTCAGCCCGTGCAGGAGATCCGCGATCAGCTCGTCGGCGGCGGCCATCGGCGCCCGAGTGTCGTCCGCGGGAAGGGATGCATGGGGCACGATGGTCGCGGTAGCGTCACCGCCGGGTGCATCCAGATCATGACGAGCCGAGGGTTGCGGGTCGTATGCGGGGCTCATTGGTCTCCTACCTGAGCTCGGTCGACACGATCGTCCCGGATCCCGGGCCGGGCGGAGGACCCGGGTCAAGGGCGGTCTCCCACCGGCACCAGCGTGGGGCGGCGTCGGTGGACAGGTGACACCAGCCGCCAGTATCCGCCTCACGATGGACAACGCAGGAGAGACTGAGCACATGTATGGCGCAGCAGGGGGTGGGACGATGCCGGCGCGCGCCATCGCGTTGCCACCGACGCCCGACTCCCCCCGGGCCGCCCGGCGCTTCCTGCTCGAGGCGTTGCACGGGCGGCTGGACGACGACCTGTTGGACTCCGCGCTTCTGCTCGTCACCGAGCTGGTCACCAATGTCGTCGTGCACGCGGGCACCTCGGCCACCGTGGAGGTGCGCGCGGACGGTGACGGCGTGCGGGTCGGGGTTGCCGACCGGCATCCGGTCCGCATCGGCATGGCCCGGGTAAAGAAGGTCGGGGACGCCGACTTCGGCATCGACGGGCTGCGCGAGGACGGCCGCGGCCTCGCCCTCGTTGACGCGCTCGCGACGAGCTGGGGGACCGAGCACGGCCGCGGCGGCAAGACCGTCTGGTTCCGCCTGGGAACCGTCGGCGACGGCTCGCACACCCCGGCGGCGGGCGACGACGAGGCCACCGGTGCCTCGTCGTCCGCGTCCTCGTCCTCGCCCGCTGTGGCTGTGACCAGTCCCGCTGTGGCTGTGACCAGTCCCGCTGTGGCTGTGACCAGTCCCGCGCCCTGCGCGGCCCCGGCCCCCGTGGTACCGGCGCGTCCGGTCCGGCTGATAGCCCGGGACACCGCCCGTGCCCTCACCGCCGAGGGCGAGGTCAACGAACTGCTCGCGCAACTGGTGGACGCGCTCGCGGTAACCGCTGGGCTGGTGCGGCGTCCCGGGCGCGACGGCGGCCGGTTGGAGACCGTGGCCACGCTTGGGGCCGTCAGCTCGGTCACCGAGGCGCTCTCGTTCCCGCTGGATCCGACGCAGGAGAGCCTCGGCGAACTGCTGCTCTGGCCGGCGGCCGGCGGCCGCCCGAGTGGTTCGGGCGGCACCGGCGGTTCGGGCGGAGCGGAGGTCTCTGGCGAGGTCCGCTGGACGGATGCCGCCGCGGCGGCCGGGCTGGACGTGGAACGCATCCGCCTGACGACCCGATGGATGGCCCTGGCCCTCGGCGGCGGCGACATGCGACGCGCCGAGGAACGCCGCATCGGGATGCTGTCCTTCCTCGCCGAGGCGTCCGATCTGCTGGCGGGCAGCCTGGACCTGAGCCGCTCGCTGGCGCTGCTCGCGCGGTTGCCGGTCCCACGGTTGGCCCAGTGGTGCGCGGTGTACCTGCACCGGGAGAACGCCGATCCCGCCCTGTGGGCGGCGGCGCACGCGGAGGAGAACGCGGCGGGCGCCCTCACCGCTGCCGCGGTCGACCCGGACGGCCTGTTGATGGCGGCGGTGCGCTCCGCGAGCGGAGACCGGGTGCGTTCGCTGACCGCGCTCGGCGGACCGGCGCTCGTGATGGTACTGCGGGCCCGGCGGCGGGTACTCGGGGTGCTCGCGCTCGGCCGCCCCGAGGGCAACGCCTTCGCCGCGGACGAGATCGATCTACTCGCCGACCTCGCGCGCCGGGCCGCCTTCGCGGTCGACAACGCCCGGCTCTACAGCCGGCAGGTGGAACTGGCCGGCACGCTCCAGGCGGGTCTGCGCCCACCGGAGCTGCCGATGATCGAGGGACTGGATCTCGGTTCCGCCTATGGCGCCGCGCAGTCGGCGGGTCTCGACGTCGGCGGCGACTTCTTCGACCTGCTGTCGGGTCCGCTCGGCTGGACGATCGCCATCGGCGACGTCTGTGGCAAGGGTGCAGAGGCCGCCACCGTGACCGGGGTGGCCCGCGCCGTCCTGCGGCTGCTGACGGGCCGGGGTACGGAGCTCGGCGAGGTGCTGCTCGAGTTGAACCGGACCCTGCGCGACGCCACGTCGTCTCATCCGAACGGGCAGAGCCGGTTCTGCACCCTGGCCGCCGCCGCGATCATGGCGCCGGCCGGCGGACCCGCGGGGAGCGAGTCCGCCGACACCGACACCGACACCAGCACCAGCACCAGCACCAGCACCAGCACCAGCACCAGCACCAGCACCGGGATCCGACTGCGGCTGTTCCTCGCCGGCCATCCCCAGCCGGTGGTGCTGCACGCTGACGGGCACGCCTCGCTCGTCGGTCGCCCGGGAACCCTGCTCGGCGTCCTCGACGACGACGAGGTCTCGTTTCCGGGGTTCGAGATCGTCCTGCGCCCGGGCGAGTCACTGGTCTTCTACACCGACGGGGTGATCGAGGCCCGCAATGGCGGGAAGCTGCTCGGCGAGGACCGGCTCCTCGACGCGATCGGGGGGTGCGCGGGACTGTCAGCGCAGGGGATCGCGGATCGCGTCCTGGCCGCCGCCGAGCGGTTCGCCGGCGGCAACCTGCGCGACGACGTCGCGATCCTCGTGGCGCGCGTGCCCGGCTGACCGGCATGATGGGCGCTCCGGGCTACCTCCGAGGGCACCTCCGGTACGCCCGCGGGCGTACTGCGGGCCCCCCGGACCCCACGGGCACGAAGGCCCGGGCCCCACGGGCACGAAGGGCCCACGGAGAGGAGACACCACCGGGCGCCGTGCCGGATGCCGTATCGGCATGGCCTCAAGAGGTGCGATCCGGAAACAGAGGCTTCAATCCCCACCCAGTGGGTAGAGCCACCTCGATATCCTCGCACAGGCTTGGTGGTCGATGAGCGCGTTTTCGGTCCCGATGGATGTGGTACGGCAGGCAACGTCCAGTTGCCCACCCGCAACCCACATACTCGCCGAGCTCCCCTATCTGCCCTCCGCCGTCCCGCAGGCCCGCAGGGTGCTCCGTGAGGGCATCCGGCTGGCGGACCTTCCCGAGGACGTGCGCGGCACCGCCGAGCTGCTCGTCAGTGAGCTCGTGACGAACGCGGTCAAGTACGGGCAGCCGCCGCTGTGGCTGCTCATCGAGATACGGCC
The DNA here is from genome assembly GCF_978021225.1 of Frankia sp. CeTa3Moorea. Taxonomy (NCBI): domain Bacteria; kingdom Bacillati; phylum Actinomycetota; class Actinomycetes; order Frankiales; family Frankiaceae; genus Frankia; species Frankia sp. CeTa3Moorea. Next base: position 6,599 of record NZ_CDXDOR010000086.1, read on the forward strand.
CGGTCTGATCCACGCGTCCGTGTCGGACACCTCGACGGTCCTGCCGCAGCGGCGTGAGGCCGCGCCGGACGCCGAGGGCGGTCGCGGCCTGCTGGTTCTCGACACGTTGGCGGGCAGCTGGGGGACGGTGGCGGTCGAGTCAGGGAAGTACCTGTGGTTCGACCTGCCCGTGCCGGTTCTGCCGGCGCCGGTGATGGGTCGGCGGTCCACCTCCGTCCCCGAAGCCGACGGCGCGGCATCCCCGGACGCCGGGAACTCCTCGCTGCCCGAGGGGCCGTCGTCCGCCGACGGGTCGTCACCGACCGAACCCACCGAACCCACCGAACCCACCGAACCCGCCGAACCCACCGAACCCACCGCCGTGACCCGCTCCGCCCCGGCGGCCCGGTGCTCCCCACCGATCCGCCCCCCGGCCGCATCCGCCTCCGCATCGGCCCTGCTGTCGTCCGCCTTCGGGATGTCCCCCTTCCCGGTCCTGTCGAGGCGGTCGAGATCGGACCGTGCCGGATCAGGCCGCACCGGAGCGGCACGCGCGGGTTGGGAGGCGGCCCGGCCAAACGACGCCAAGGCGGCCGTCACGATCATCACCAAGAGCCTCTGACGCCGTCACGTCATTCCCCACCCGGCCCTCCCCCGCAGCGGATGGGTCCGACATGGTCGGCGAATCACCTGATCATTGGTCAGCGGGTCACCTGATCATTGGTCAGCGGGTCACCTGATCATTGGTCAGCGGGTCAGCGGGTCAGCGCAGAAGGTCTGGTGGCGCCGGTGACCTTCTCGTACCGGTCGAGCGAAACGATGCTGACGACGTCGCCGGTGTGGGGGCGTGCAGCACCTGGTTGCCGCCGAGGTAGATGCCGACGTGCCCGGGGTTGTCGGGGGTGCCAGTTGTCGGGGGTGCCATCGGAACCGGCGGCGAAGAGCGGGTCGCCGGGTTGCCAGGCCGAGACGGGCGTCAACGGGATGCTCGGGCCGGATGCGCCGGCCGGGGCGCTCGCGGCGTCCAGGGCGGCGGTCATGGTGGGAACGCGGGCGAGGATCGCGGCGGCCGAGTTATGGGGAGCAAGGCACGGTCCAGGGACCGCAGACCGTGCTCAGGTCCCCCAAATTCGCCGGCCGGCGGCCGGCTCAGTGTCGCCTGTGCGGCGCTGTCGCCCCGGCGTCCATAGGCAGTGAGGCTTAGCGGCACCTTGATGTGATGCCATGGCAAAAGGGCGTGCGCTACTTGAAAAGCAATGCGACACCGGATCATGACGTCGCGTGACGTCATGATCGTCCGAGCGGGCCGCATCCCGCCACGGGCCACGTCCCGTCAGAGGACGGGCGTCCACCCCTGCCCGACGACGCACCGCCAGACGCGGCCACCCGAACCGGTCGAGCCCCCGAGGACGAGCTGGCCCGTGGTCACGCAGTCGGCGGGCTGCGGATCGGTGACGCTGATCCGCACCCAGGGATGCAGGATGTCGTTGCCCTGGTGGACGTTGAAGTTGTCCCCGAACACACCGGCGCCGCCGGCCTTGTTGACGGCGAAGATGGGTTGGTTCAGATGGTCGTAGACGATGAACAGCTGGCCGTTGGGCCCGCCCGTCGACTGGATACGAAGCCCCTCGGCACTCTGGTTGGTCGCCCGGAACACCCAGGGGTTGCCGGTGAAACTGCTCTGCGCGTATGCGTAGCCACCGCCGCCGAGCAGCCCGCCGACGAGGGTCGCCGCGCCGAGCACGCTGATGGTCCTGAGACGATGTAGGTACGAAAACATGGGTCTTCTCCCCGATCGATACTCCCGGCCGTGTCCTGGTGTGACTCCCGATCGGCAGTCACGGCCAATCCGATAGGAATGCCACCATAGATTGCTAGTTGTCTATTCATTGTGACAGAAGTCCTGCTTTTGACTAGCCAAACAGACCAGAACCACGGCACATCAGCCCCCGCCGTCCGCAATGTCCCATTTAGGCGCCAGGCCGATGAACGGTACGTATCGTCCCATCAACAGATTGTCAATAATCTGAAAAATACGACTTGGATTAATATTTCCTAGAATGCCAGAAATAACTGCCATGGCGACTGGAGCGATGAACTTGAACCTGGTGCTGAGGGAACATTCCTCTCCCGGGTATCCGATCAGCTCGACCGATCGGTGGGGAACGGAGCATGCCGCGTTCCCCGAAGCTCGACGCGCCGGGCTCGGGGGTGGCCGAGGAAATCCGGCAGCGCGAACTCGTAGCCGTACGCACCCGCCATGGGGAAGACGACGACGTCACCCGACCGCACCCGATCGACCGTGATGTCACGGGCGAGGGTGTCCTCCGGCGTGCACAGCTCCCCGACCACCGTCACCGGACGACCTTCGACCACCGCCTCCCGCGTGTCCTTCGGCTCCGGCTCCGGCTCCGGCCCACCGTTCCGGCCCGATCTCTCCACGACGGCGAAGTTATGGACGATCTCCCACGATGTCGGCAGCGCGAAATGATGAATTCCGCCACGCAGAATCACGAATTCCGTCCCGTAGGAATGTTTGACGTCGATCACTTCGGCGGCGTACCAGCCGGAGTCGGCCACCAGCATCCGCCCCGGCTCGAAGATTACCCGAGTTCCGTCCGGCACCGGCAGCGAACTCAGTCCCTCACCAAATCGGATTAGGTCGAAGGGCCGGTCACCGCGCCGGTCCGGTTCGAACGGAACCCCGAATCCACCGCCCACGTCGACCATCCGCAGCTCGATCCCGGCCGCGGCAGCCGTCCGGGCGGCGAAATCGAGACACCACCGGACGTAGCCCAGATGGGCGGCGGCATCGAGATTGCCGGACACCGCGTGGACATGGAATCCGACGACGTCGATATGGGCCAGATCCGCCGCGAGTTCGAGCGCGGCGGGGACCTCCGTTTCGGGGATGCCAAACGCACTCGGCCGACCGCCCATCTGGAGGGAGCCTGCCAGTCCCACTCGGGCCGGGTTAACGCGCACCGCCGCCCGTACCCGACGGCCGAGCCGGGCCGCGACGGCGTCCAGGCGGCGCAGTTCACCGAAGCTCTCGACGTTGACGACGTCGACGTCGGCCGAGACCAGCGCGGTAAGCAGGGTCATCGACTTCCCCGGTCCGGAGGCGACCAGGTGGGGACGCCGGGCGGGGTCGACCCGGCCGTACGCTGCCTGCGCCAGGCGCACCTCGTGCGCGGAGGAGACCTCGAAACCGTCGATGCCCCGGCCGCTGGCGCCGGTCCTGGCGCCGGTCGGGGTGGCGCCCAGGCTGGAGTCGCTCCGTTCCCGCCCCGACCGAGGGATGTCCGGACCGGGCCCACGCAACAGGGCGTCGAGTATCGGCGGAAAGCTGTTGGCCTTGACCGCGTAGCAGACCTCCGCCCACATGGGCAGGCAGGCCCGCAGCGCCGCGGCGTTCCGCGCGGCCGCCGCCGGGTCGTAAAAGTAGGCACTGACCTCTCCGGCGCCAGCCGGCCAGTCACGCACCGCGGTCAACACCGGGCGGGGGAGGCTTTCGGCGGGCAGGGCGCGCAGCGGCGCGGCCGAGGGCGGCAGGTCCACCAGATCGACTCCTCACTCCATCGGTCCTCACTCCATCGGTCGTCCGAGACTCCCTCAGGCGCCCGAGCTCAGCCGCGTCGCCCGCCAGGGACAGGACAACCCACTCTGCCGCCAGGCGCACAGCCGCCAGGCGCACAGGAGCGATGGCGTGTGCCGCGGGCTGCCGAGCGCGGACGCATGGTCCAGACGGGTGGTCTAGACGGTGGTCTCGGATGGGTGGTCTCCACCTGGACCCGACTCTGTCGGTTAGCCCGATGGTGGGGCGACGAAACACGGATCGGATCCGCAAACGGTGCCTGATACCTCACACGGACCGTCTCCGGCTTCCGTGCCGCCGGACGATCGCGGGACGTTCGTCACCGCCATAACCGGTTGTCTGATCCGGATCGACGGGCGTGTAGTGGACATGCCGCAAACACCACAGCCTGAGGCCGATGTTTCTGCCGCAACCCGACTCCCCCGGACGGACTATGAAGAGACCACCAAGTCTGCTTGGCGCCACCATAACCTTGCGCGGAGCAACCATGGTGCGACTGGCTTAGGTTAGGCTTCCCTCAATCAGCCTGCGCGAAAGGGAGTCGCCCGCGATGACGGTTTCCGCTCGTGACGCCGCCGCCGGCGGCCCAGCCGGCCGCACGGCGCCCTCCGCGGCCGTGCCTTCCGTAACCACGAGAGCCGCGACGACGCCCCCCGTGACCACACCCCCCGCGACTACGACCCCCGTCGCCGCCAGGTCCACGCCCGCAGCCCCCGCCACCGCGGGTCCCACGTCCGCACCCACGGGTGCCGTGAACCCGGCCATGATCCTCGCGCGTCAGCGTCAGCGCGAATCGGCGGCACGGACCTATGCGCGGACCCTCCCGATCGTGCCTGTCCGGGCGTCCGGAACCATGGTTCTCGGCGCGGATGGCCGCCGCTACCTGGACTGCCTGGCCGGCGCCGGAACGCTTGCACTGGGACACAACCATCCGGTGGTGACCGAGGCGATCACGTCGATGCTCACCCGAGGGGCCCCTTTGCACACGCTCGACCTCGCCACCCCCGAGAAGGACGCCTTCACCGATGAACTCCGTGGCTGCCTGCCGGCCGGCATGGGGAGCGATGTGAAGCTGCACTTCTGCGGCCCGAGCGGCGCCGACGCGGTCGAGGCGGCCATCAAGCTCGCGCAGACGGTGACGGGCAACCAGACCATCCTCGCGTTCACCGGTGGATACCACGGGATGACGGCGGGCGCCCTGGCCGTGACCGGGAACGTCGCCGTCAAAGATCCTCTGCCGCCGTCGACATCCGTCGTACGGCTGCCGTTCCCCTTCCCCTACCGGTGCCCGTTCGGGGTGGGGTCTGGTCGCGCCCCCGGTCCGGACGGTGCCGAGCTGTCCGCCCGCTACATCGAACGTCTCCTCGATGACCCGGCCGGAGGGGTCGTCAGGCCGGCGGCACTGATCGTAGAACCGGTTCAGGGCGAGGGCGGGGTGATTCCCGCGCCCGACGGCTGGCTCCGCGCCGTCCGCGAGATCACCCGTCGCCGCGGCATCCCACTGATCCTGGACGAGGTCCAGACGGGAGTCGGTCGCACCGGGAAGTACTGGGCCGCGCAGCACAGCGGTATCACCCCCGACATCATCGTCATGTCCAAGGCGATCGGCGGCGGGCTGCCACTGGCCGTCATCGCCTACCGGTCTGAGCTGGACACCTGGGCGCCCGGGGCACATACCGGCACCTTCCGTGGAAACCAGCTGGCGATGGCCGCAGGCCACGCCACGCTGCGCCTGGTGCGGGAGGACCGTCTCGACGAACGCGCCGCCCGGCTCGGCACGCGCCTACTCACCGGTCTGGCGGAGATCGCCCGGGACCGGCCGCAGGTGGGCGACGTGCGCGGCCGCGGGCTGATGCTCGGCGCCGAGATGGTCGATCCGACCGCAGCCCCCGACCTCGTCGGCGCGCACCCCGCCGACCCGCAGCTCGCCGGTCTGGTACGGGCCGAATGTCTGCGCCGCGGCCTGATCATCGAGCTCGGTGGGCGGCACGGCGCGGTCGCCCGGCTGTTGCCACCACTGATCCTCAGCGATGAGGAGGGCGATCGCGTCCTCGCAATCCTCGCCGACGCCATCGATGCCGCCGTCCGCAGGCTCTCCGTCCACGCGGCCTTGGGACACCCACCCGCCGATCAGGCACCCGTCGGGTTCGGATCCGCCGGATGATCCCCCCGCGCAGCCCTGACACACCTGTCGCCACCGCGCCGGCCGGAGAGCCCACGCCGGCCGGGAAGCCCACGCCAGCCGGGAAGCCCACGCCAGCCGGGAAGCCCACGCCGGCGGAGGAACAGGGGCGGAGGAATGGGGGGCCCACGGACGGTCCGCGGATGCGGGAGGTCCCTATTCTCCCGGGGCTACGGCCAATGGTCGATCTCGCGTTGGCCGCCCTCGACGATGGCCGCCGGATCCGCGGCGGCCCGCTGCCCGCCGGTGGTCCACCGGTGGTGCGCGCCATGACCAGGGCTGCCCTCGGCCTGACTCCGGCCGATCCGATTCCGGCCGATCCGACCCCCCCGGACGGTACAGGGACCCTGCTACCGAGGGCCGGAATCGGCCCGTCGGCCGCGCTGACCGGCCTGGTCGAAGCCCTGGCCGCCGGTTCCGCGGACCCGGCGGACCCATGGTGCGCCGCCCATCTGCACTGCCCCCCGCTGGCGGTCGCGGTCGCCGCCGACCTCGCCGTGAGCGCCCTCAATCCGTCCCTGGACTCCTGGGACCAGGCTCCCGCGGCCACGACGATCGAGACCGAGGTTGTCGCGACCCTGGCCACGCTGGTCGGCTTCGATCCGGACCGGGCCACCGGCACGATCACCACCGGCGGGACCGAATCGAACCTGATGGGCCTGCTCCTCGGTCGGGACGCGGCCCGCCGTGGCCCGACCGGGCAAGACGCTCTGGGCCCGGCCGCCCCGGGTCACGATGCCGGGCACCGAGGAGGCCCCGGGCACCGAGGAGCGGACCGGCCGGCACCTCGGGTGTTCCGTTCGGCGGCGGCACACTTCTCGATTGATCGGGCGGCGTCCCTGCTCGCGATCGACGATCCTCCGGTGCGGGTCATCGAGACCGACGGCCAGCACCGGATGCGCGTCGAGGCGCTACGCCACGCCCTGGCCGCGCACGCCGGGCCGGCCATCGTCGTGGCCACTGCGGGTACCACCGATGCGGGCGCGGTCGACCCGCTTCGGCAGATCGCCGCGGTGGTCGAGGAACATCGCGTCCGGTTAGGTGGGGCGCACGACCCGAGCGGGCTATCGGACATGGAGGCAAGGTCCGGCGGGGCGGCCTGCTGGCTTCACGTGGACGCCGCCCACGGCGGCGGCGCGTTGCTGTCCGATCGGCTGGCCGGCCTGCTGGACGGACTCGACCTCGCAGATTCGGTCGCACTGGATCTGCACAAACTGGGCTGGCAGCCGGCGCCGGCCGGGGTCTTCCTCACCGCCCGCGACGACGGCTGGACCAGCCTCGCGACACGGGCGGAGTACCTCAACCCGGAGGATGACGAAGCGGCCGGCTTCACCAGCCTGCTGGGCCGGTCGCTGCGGACCACCCGCCGCGCGGACGCCTTCCCCATCGCGGTCACCCTTCGGGCTCTCGGCCGCGACGGTCTCGGCGCCCGGGTGGATGCCTGCCATGATCTCGCGCAGCACGCGGCACGGACGGTGCGCGCCGACCCTCGTCTCGAACTCGCCTTCCCGGTAACACTCAGCACCCTCGTCTTCCGCTACCGGCCGCCACAGATCACCTCGGATCCAACCGCGTCCGGCACCACCCTGTCCGGCCCCACCGCGTCCGGAACCACCCCGTCCGGACCCGCGGGCCCGCCCTCCCCCGACCGGGTGGACCGGATCAACGCCCGGCTGCGCCGGGAACTTCTCGTCGCTGGCCGGGCCGTCGTGGGGCGCACCCAGATCGGTCCCCGTCACGAGGTCTTCCTGAAGCTGACCCTGCTCAATCCCGACGCCACCGCGGCGGACGTCGACGCGTTGCTCGGGCTGATCGCCGAGACCGGGGACGTCCTTGCCACCGGTGGTTCCACCAGGGCCCGGCGGCGGTCGTGACCGACGATCGACCGCAGCCCGAGACCATCGCGGACGAGATCGTCACGGAGACTCTGCTGCGGTGCTGGGTGCGGGAGACGGGCATCCGGTTACCGGCCGACGCCCGGACGCTCGGCATCGACCTACCCGCGTCCGGCCTGTCCGTTCGGGCGACGTTGACGCACCACTCCCCGTCCGGATGGCACGGGTTCGGACCACCGCGCCTGGTCTGCGCGGCCCACGAACCAGCCCCGGTGGACGCGGGCCTGCTCGCCGCGCTGCTCGTCCGGGAGGTCGCCACGCGGGATGGGCTACCGCCAGCCCTCGGCGCCCAGGCGCTGGGAAGGATCATCGATTCCGCCGGCTGGATCGCGAGCTGCCTCGCAGCCCGCAGTCCCGGGCCGGACCCGGCCGCCGTCCCCCCGTTCCTCGCCGCGGAGCAGGCCCTGATCACTGGTCATCCGTTCCATCCGGCGGCCAAGAGTCGCCAAGGGGCTTCGCCGGAGGCACTGGCCACCTACTCCCCGGAAGTCGGCGGGTCCTTTGCGCTGCACTGGTTCGCCGCCCATCCCTCCGTAGTGACCGTCTCGGGAAACACGACGACCCGCTCCGGAGGGCGGGACCAGGCCCTCGGCACGAACGGCCGGGGCCTGATCCGGCTGCTGGCGGATCTGGCCAGGGAAGACGGTGGGGCCGAGGAGCCGAAGTCCGACCTCTCGGCCTCGTCCGGTTCCGGACCAGACCGACATGGCCCACCCGGGCTCGCGGTGTCCCCTCGGACCGGCGGACGCGGTCGCCCGGACATTCCCGCCGGTTACGTCGTGGTACCCGCGCATCCCTGGCAGGCGGGCGAGGTCAGCAGGCGGGAACCGGTCGCCGATCTGCTCGCGGACGGCCGCCTGATCGACCTCGGGATGTCCGGACACCGGTGGTATCCCACCTCGTCGCTGCGTACCGTCTGGCGGCCGGATATCCCGGTGATGCTCAAGCTCTCGCTGGGGATGCGGATCACCAACTCGTGCCGGGTGCTGCAGCTCGACGAGCTGCGGCTCGGCGCGATGACCGCGAGGCTGATCGACGCCGGTCTCGGCGCGGCGCTCGCCGCCCGACATCCGAACTTCCACCTCATCGGGGAGCCCGGTTGGGTGGCCGTCACCCGACCGGGAGGGGACGGTCGGCCCCGAACCGGCCCCGCAACACCGCTGCCGGTCGGGTCCGGCGAGCGGCACGACAGAGGGCACGACAAGGACGGCGTCGGGCTGGAGACCGCCATCCGGGTCAATCCGTTCGGGTCAGTTGACCGGGCAGTATGCGCCGCGGCACTCATCGCGCCCAGGCCCGCGCGGACCACGGACAGCCGTGGCCGGGCCCGGACGGCGATGCTTCCCCGGCTCCTCACGACGCTGGCCGGCTCGCTGAGCGATCCCCTCCCGACGCTGACCGACGCCTGGTTCGACCGTTACCTGACCGTGGTGGCCGCCCCAGTGGTGGACCTCTACCTGCATTTCGGGATCGGCGTCGAGGCCCACCTGCAGAACACCCTGGTCACCCTGGACGCGGGGGGCTGGCCGATCGCCGGCTGGTACCGCGACAGCCAGGGCTACTACGTGGCCACCTCCGCCGCGGCGGAGGTGCAGCGGCTGCTGCCCGGCTTCGGTGCCGGGCTCGACACGATCTTCGATGACGCGCTGGTGGCCGAGAGGACCATCTACTACCTGTTCGTGAACAACGTCTTCGCCCTCGCCGGGGCGCTCGGAGTCGCGGGTGTCGCGGACGAGCGTCGCCTGCTCGGGCGGGTGCGTGGCCTGCTCCACCGGCTGGACGGGGATAGCCCACGCGGGCGGGGGCCGCGGCCACCCGCCGCTCGCCGAGCACTGATCACCAGGCTGCTCGACTCCCCCACCCTGCCGTGCAAGGCCAACCTCCGCACCTGCGTGGACGGGCGGGACGAACTGGTCGGACCGGTGGCCACCCAGTCGGTGTACGTGCCGATCCCCAACCCGCTCCTGGAGGCCTCGTGACCCAGGAACGTAGCGCGCAGGCCCCGTCTTTCAGGGCGGGGCTAGCGCATCAACGCCAGCGTGACAAGCACGCCTGCTATCCTGTCACTTATAGGGTCGAAGGTGGTGAAGCGGGCGTACCGCTACCGTTTCTACCAGACCCCGGAGCAGGCCGCCCAGCTCGCGCAGACGTTCGGCTGT
>NZ_CDXDOR010000086.1:16598-21383 GCF_978021225.1 Frankia sp. CeTa3Moorea
CCCCCGGCCTTCAGGCCGGGGAGGATGTCAAATTCCGCGCCCCGTCCACAGCTCGCGGCGAGCGCCCGCGTACCGTCGACGACGGATCGGCGTTCGCGGGTCTGCCCGCGGGGGGCGAACCGCCCTACGACCTGGTCGGGGTCGGGTTAGGACCGTTCAACCTGTCGCTTGCGGCCCTGGCCGACGGGCTGCCCGGCCTGCGGGCCGTCTTCTTCGACCAGGCGCCGGCCTTCAGCTGGCACCCCGGCCTGCTGTTGGAAGGTACGACCCTGCAGGTGCCGTTCCTCGCCGATCTCGTCACCTTGATCGACCCGACCAGCAGATGGTCCTTCCTGGCGTACCTGCGCGAGCATGACCGGCTCTTCCGCTTCTATCTCTACGAGCGGTTCCACATCCCCCGCCGGGAGTATGACGACTACTGTCGATGGGTCGCCGACGGTCTCGACTCCACCCACTTCGGCACCCGCGTCGAGGCGGTCCGCTGGGATCCCGACACCCGCCTGTTCCAGGTGGCGATCGCCCAGCCCCACCGGTCCGATCAGGCAGGGCAGTCCGGCGCCTCCCCGACACGGGTGGTGACCGCTCGGCACCTGGTCCTCGGGATCGGAACCGAACCGATCATGCCGGTGGCCTTCGCGGGGATGCCGAACGGGCGGGCCTTCCATGCGGCCGAGTACCAGCAGCGGCGTGCCGCGCTGGCGGGGCTTTCCCGGGTCACGGTGGTCGGCTCCGGACAGTCCGGGGCGGAGGTGTTCGCGGATCTGCTCCGCGCACAACCGGTGACCGGTCATCAGCTGACCTGGATCACCCGCACCCCCGCCTTCGCGCCGATGGAGTACTCCAAACTCGGCCTCGAACAGTTCACCCCCGACTTCGTCCGCTATTTCCACGGTCTGGAGCAGGCGGCCAAGGACACGCTCGTCCCGGCTCAGTGGCAGCTCTACAAGGGGATCGACGCGGACACCATCGCGGAGATCTACGACCTGCTGTACGAACGGACGATCGGCGGGACGGACGTGGCGGCGACACTGCTGCCGGGCGTCGTCGTGGAGACGGCCTCACAGCGGGACCGGGACGGTGAGATCACTCTCGGCTGCCGCCACCGCGATCAGAACCGCGCCTTTCCCGTCCACACCGACGCGGTGGTGCTTGCGACCGGGTACGCCGCACGCCAGCCGACCCTGCTCGATCCCATCGCCGGGCTAATCGACGTCGACGACAGGGGTCGCTTCCGCGTCGACGCCCGGTACCGGGTGGCGACCGACGCCGGTCTCACCGGCCGTGTCTACGTCCAGAACGCGGAGCTGCACACGCACGGCGTCGGGACGCCCGACCTCGGCCTCGGCGCCTGGCGCGCCGCGGTCATCCTCGACGACCTGACCGACGGCGACGCGTACCGGCTGCCGTCGCCGTCGGCGTTCACAACCTTCGGGGTCCCCGCCCGGTCGGGCCAGCCGGACGGGAATGGCCAGGCCGCCGGCGAGCGGCGCGCGCGGCCGCGCGATCCGGCCCCGGTCGAGACGGCCAAGACAGCCGGAACGGCCGGACGTTGACCACGTCATGGTCCGCGCCGCCGCCCGCGGCACCGTCCCCGGGGCGGACCGGGTCGGCGGACCGATGGCGGCAGGCCGGCCGTGCCCTGCTGGCCAAGCTCATCGCTGAAATGGCCTACGAGGAGCTACTCAGTCCGCAACCCGACGAACCAGCGGATGCCGCGGCCGGGCCGGCGGGCTCCCCGGGCGGGCCGACACCCACCGCACCGGCGCGGACGAGCGACCTCACGGTGCGCGGCGTGGCCCCGAACGGGCGCAGGCACCCCCCGATCGGACGGGGTCCCATCCAGGGTTACCGGCTCCGAGCCGCGGGCGCCACGTACGCCTTCACCGCCCGACGTGGCACGTTCGGGTCTTGGTGGATCGATGCCACTACGCTGACCCGCTCGGTTACGCCACCCGGCCCGGACGGCAGACCCCCCGAACCGGGCACCACACTGACCGTTCCGGGCACCGCACCGGCGGACGACCCGATCCGCTTCCTCCAGGACATGCAGGTCCTGCTCGGCTGGTCCGACCCGGTCCTCGCCGACGTGGTACGCGATCTGCTCGCCACCCAGGCTGCCGATCATCATCTGCTCGGAACGGCGATTCCCGCGGTGGATCTCGCCGATCTGCCGTTCGTCGCGCTCGAGGGGCACCAGACCGGCCATCCCTGTCTCGTCGCGAACAAGGGACGGCTCGGTTTCGGCGCGGCCGCGGCTGTCTACACCCCCGAGGCGCGCCGGCCCTTCCGACTGCGGTGGGTGGCCGCACACCGCGCGATCGGGCGGTACAGCGCCAGCGCCCCCGAGGCCAGCGCCCCCGAGGCCAGCGCCCCCAGAACCAGCGGCCCCGGGGCCAGCGACCTTTCCGGACAGGGCTCGTCGACCGCGCCTGACCTGCTCACCACGGAACTCGACGAGCAGACCCGCACCCACTTCACCGATGTGCTCCGCCGGGCCCTGCCAGACGATCCACGCCGGCCGGGCCCCGCGCCCGCCGCCGGACCACCCGCCGGTACGACGATCGCCGACTATATCTGGCTACCCGTCCATCCGTGGCAGTGGGAGAACGTAATCGTGCCGCTCTATGCGGCTGAGATCGCCACCGGTCTGCTGGTCCCGCTGGGCGAGGCACCGGACCGGTACCTGCCCCTGCAGGCGGTGCGCACCCTCGCCAACGTCGACCGGCCGGACCGGCGGAACGTCAAGCTCGCGCTGATGATCCGTAACACGCTGGTGTGGCGGGGGATGTCGGCGGCTGACGCCATCGCCGGACCGGCGATGTCGAGCTGGCTGCTCGGGCTGCGCGACGCGGATCCCTTCCTGCACGATGTGACCCGGGTTCTCCCGCTTCCGGAGGTCGTCGGCGCCACCGTCCGGCACCCGGCCTACGACGCCGTCCCCGACGCGCCCTACCGCCTCCACGAACTACTCGGCGTGCTCTGGCGTGATCCGGTGGAGCGGTTTCTCGACGGCGGGGAGCGGGCGCGCAGCCTCGCGTCCCTGCTGTCGGTCGGCTCCGACGGTCGGGCAGTCGTCGCCGAGCTCGTGGCCCGCTCGGGCCGGCCGGCACACGACTGGCTCGCCGCGCTGTTCTCCGCCCTCCTGCCGCCGCTGCTGCACTACCTGTACCGGTACGGCGTGGCCTTCACGCCGCACGGCGAGAACGTCCTGTGCATCTTCGATGCCGAGGAGATGCCCCGCCGCATAGCCGTGAAGGACTTCGGCGCGGACATCGAACTGGTGTCCGGCGAGTTCCCCGAGCGGCGGGGGATGCCACCGGAAGCGGTCGAGCACTGCCGGCGGTGGCCCGGCCCGGTCCTGGCCCACTCCCTGCTCTCGGCGGTGTTCGCCGGGCACTTCCGCTTCTTCGCGGTGCTCGTGGCGGATCATCTCGACGTGGGCGAGAACCAGTTCTGGCGGCTCGTGCGGGCGACGGTCGACCGGTACCACGCGAGGTTCCCGGCCCTGCGGGAGCGGTTCGCCTCGATCGATCTCCTCGGGCCGGCGTTCGGTCGGGTCTGCCTGAACCGCGAGCAGTTCGCGGGCGCCGGGTTCCACGATCGCGCCGACCGGGACGGAGGCTTCGACCTGATGCACGGCGAGGTCGCGAACCCCCTGCACGACGTGTCCACCCTCACGACGGGCCCGGCACAACCGGCAGCCCCGACGGAACCGGCGCCGCCTACGGCATGAACGGAGAACGCATGACATCGTCGCCGGTTCCGACCCCACCATCGGCCCAGGTTCCGGCCCATCCCGACCCCCCGGGCCCGCCTGAGCCACCTGAGCCAACCGGGCGGCCCGCACCGCGGGTCCAGCCCCGCCCGATCGGCCCCGGGTCATCGTCCGATCAGGCGGTCGGGGAGAACGCGGCCGGCCGGGGAGTGCTACGTGACCTGCTGGCCGGAGCCGAACCGGTCGAGGAGATCATCGTCGCCACCGTCGACCTGCAGGGCCGGCTCGTCGGCAGCGCCGTGTCCCCGGAGCACTTCACCGGACCGGTGCTCGCCGACGGCCTCGGCGCCTGCACTTACCTGCATGCCGTTGACGTCGACATGAAGACCGACGGAGGCTACCCCCACTCGCCCTGGTACGACGGCTTCGGTGATCTACGGCTACAGCCCGACCTCACCACGTTGCGCCGCGCACCCTGGCATCCGTCCGACGCGGTGGTGTTCGCGGACGCGTTCTGGCCGGACGGGTCCCCGGTGGACGTCGCTCCCCGTGCCGTGCTGCGTCGACAGCTCGACGCGCTCGCCGACTCCGGTCTGACCGCCTTCGCCGGGACGGAGCTGGAGTTCCTGGTCTTCCGCGAGTCCTACCGTCGAGCTGCGCGGCGCTCCTACACCGATCTCACCCCGGCCAGCCGTTACAACATCGACTACGCGCTTTCCGGCACGGAAGGACTGGACGATCTGGTCCGGCGCATCCGGCGGGCGATGGCCGGCGTCGGGGTGGCGGTCGAGTCCGCGCGCGGGGAGGTCCATCCGGGGCAGTTCGAGATCGTGTTCCGGTATGCCGAGGCGCTGCAGGCCTGCGACAACCACACCCTCTACAAGACCGCCGCCAAGAAGATCGCCGCGGCGGGCGGGCAGGCCCTGACCTTCATGGCGAAGTACGACGGGGGCGAGGGGAACTCCTGCCACGTTCATCTGTCCCTGCGCGGGACGGGCGGGGCATGTGTGTTCGCGCCGTCCCCCGAAGGTGAGGGGGCGCTCGTCCGGCACCCCGGCTTGGCCCCACCG
>NZ_CDXDOR010000087.1:0-20946 GCF_978021225.1 Frankia sp. CeTa3Moorea
CCGCTTCCCCGGCCGGGGGTGGGTGAGCCGCGCCCGGGGGTCCGGCGGCCGATCGTCCCGGGGTGGCTGCGCTCGTGGGCGGCGTTGCGCGTGGCCGCACGCTGGGCGGTGGGCCACTACACCTACACCGCCCTCTACCACGCGGTGCGGGTGCCGGTGTACGCCGCCCGGCTGGTCGGCCGCGCCCCGCGCGGCGCCGGTCGGCTGCTGGGCGCGGTGGTGGGCTGGCTGGGCGACACCGACGCCCGGCCGGTGATCGCCGCTTCAGTCCGCCAGGAAGACGCCGGGATATATCTGCGGCTGGCCCGTCTGCATGACACCCGGACTCGGGCGCGGGCGTTCCTGGCCGTCCTGGGCGGCTTTCCTGCCCTCACGCTGGCCGTGTGGTGGTGGGGCGCCGCCCCCGCCGGGGTGCGTCTGCTGCTGGGCGCCGCCGTGGTCGGCGGGCTCGGGGTGCTGGGGGCGCCGGCGGACCGGCCGCTGATGAGTCCGGCTGTGGTCCCGACCCGGGTGGGCCGGCTGACCGCGGACATCGTCGTCCGCGCGCTGGGGGCACTGGGCATCGCTGAGATCAACAAGGCGCGTCGCGAGGGTGGTGGGATCACCTTCCCCTCCCCGATCATGCGGGACGGTCCCGGCTGGCGCGCCGAGGTCGATCTTCCCTATGGGGTGACGGTGTCCGACGTCTTGGAACGCCGGGAACGGCTCGCGTCCGGGCTGCGCCGCCCGATCGGCTGCGTGTGGCCGGAGGCCGGGCACGACGCGCACGCCGGCCGGCTGGTGCTGTGGGTGGGGGATCAGGACATGTCCAAGGCCCCGGCCGCTGCCTGGCCGCTGACGCGGCGGGGTGTGACGGACGTGTTCGCCCCGGTGCCGTTCGGCTCCGACCCGCGTGGGCGGCCGGTCAGCATGCTCTTGTCGGAAAACAATGTGCTGGTCGGCTCGCTGCCCGGGGCGGGGAAAACGTCGGCGGTGCGGGTGCTCATGCTCGGCTGCGCACTCGACCCCACCTGTGAGCTGTGGGTGTTCAACCTGAAAGGAACCGCCGATCTGGACGCGGCGGAAAAGGTCGCCGCCCGTTATGCCTCTGGACTGGACGACTCCACGATGGAAATCGTGCTGGAAGCGTTACGGGATCTGCGGGCGGAGATTGTCCGCCGGGCCTCGGCGATTAAACGGCTACCGAAGGACCTGTGCCCGGATGGGAAGGTGACCCGGCAGATCGCCGGTTTGCGGTCGTACGGGTTGCATCCGCTGGTCGCGATTGTGGACGAGTGCCAGAACCTGTTCGCGCACCCGGCCTACGGCAAGGAAGCCGGTGAGTTGGCCACGGACATTATCAAACTGGGCCGGGCGCTCGGGGTGATTCTGATTCTGGCGACGCAGCGGCCGGATGCCGCCTCGTTGCCGACCGGGGTTTCATCGAATGTGTCGATCAGGTTCTGTCTGCGGGTCATGGGCCAGGTCGAAAACGACATGATCTTGGGGACGTCGATGTATAAGAACGGGATTCAGGCAACGACGCTGCGGCCGTCGGACAAGGGTATCGGCTATCTGGTTGGCGCCAGCGACGACCCGATGATTGTCCGCTGCGCGTACATCGATGCCCCGATCGCGGACGAGATCGCCGAGCGGGCGCGGGAAGCCCGTATCGCCGCGGGCCGGCTGTCCGGGCAGGCCGCCGGGGACAGCACCCCGCCGGAATCGGCACCGTCGCTGTTGGACGACATTCTGTCCGTGGTGCCCGGGGGCGAGGGCAAGGTGTGGTCAGAAACCGTTGTCGCCCGGCTCGCCGAGCTGCGGCCGGATGTGTACGGAGGTTGGGGTGCCGATCAGCTCGCGATGGTTCTCAAACCGTACGGAATCGAGACCGTGCAGATCGGCCGCCGGATAGCCGGGAAGGTGCTCAACCGGCGTGGGATCGAACGCCGCCACCTAGCCGCAGCGGTGGCGGAACGTGACCGGAAGCGGGCTTCCTGACGGTCCGCGGGGTGCTAACAGTTAGCGGCTCTCCCGCTAACTGTTAGCACCCCTGTTAGCCCCCTCACAGGCCGCTGACCTGCTCGTTTGCCTGTTAGCGGCCCGGGCCGTGAAACCGCCGAAACCCCGGGGAACGAGGGCTGTGGCCCCCTCCCGGCCCGTCTCGCCGCCCCGGCACCCCGGCACCGTTGCCGTCACCCTGCGCGACCGGCCCGGGGGTGGTCGCCGGCATCCCGACCACGGGCAGGGCACCGGCGAAAGCCGGCGCACGCACCATCCATGGTGGTCGGCCGCGTGTTTTCCAGAAATCGCCTTGCGGGGTTAGCGCTGACCGCGCACACCCTTTTTTCGAACTATCCACCTCTTTTGCCTGCTCTACTGTGAGGGGAGACAGCAGGAATGTCGGCTGTGCTTGACCTTTTCGCCGGCCCCGGTGGCTGGGGCTCGGCCTGCACCAGGCTCGGCCTGGCCGAAATCGGCGTCGAATGGGATCACTGGACCTGCGAAACCCGCCGCGCCGCCGGGCTGGCAACCGTTGAAAACGACGTCGATGCCATCCACCCGGGCGACTACACCGGGATTACCGGGCTGATCGCCTCCCCGCCCTGCCAGCCGTTCAGCAGCGCGGGAAAACGGCTGTGGCTGGCCGACCCCCGCGGCCGGCTCATTCACCAGCCGATGAGGTTCGCCCGCGTGCTGCGGCCAGTGTGGATCGCGATGGAAGAAGTCCCCGCCGTCCTGCCGATCTGGGAACGGTTCGCCTACGAACTGCGCCGCGGCGGCTACGCCACCTGGACCGGAATCCTCGCCGCCGAACAGTACGGGGTGCCGCAAACCCGCCGACGCGCCTTCCTCCTCGCCTCCCGGACACAAGAAAGCGTCGGCCCGCCCACGCCGAGTCACACCCGATACGGTGCGACAACCCCGCGATATGCACCGCCGCTGAAACCCTGGCGGAGCATGGCCGACAGCATCGGCCGGGGGATCATCGACCGGCCATCCCTCACCGTCACCACCCACGGGAACACCTGGGGTGGAACCTACGCCCGCACCGCTCTCCGCACCGCACAGCTAACCGACAGGTGGGCCGGACCGGTAGACCCCCTGACCGTCGCCGAGTTCGGCGCCCTGCAATCCTTTCCCGCCGACTACCCGTGGCAGGGCAGCAACACCAGCCGGCTTCTCCAAATCGGCAACGCGGTGCCGCCCCCCTCGCCGCCGCGGTCCTGTCCTCCGTCGCTTTCTCCCAGCCCCTTGCCCAAGCCGCGTAACGAGGAACAGCCACCTACCCGCAAGACTCCCAGCGATCTTGACCCCCTCCCGTGTGGTGAGAGCGTCGTGATTCTCTCGGTGCAGGATTTCAGGCTTCCTGATGTGCTGGGGCATCTGGAGGCCGGAAGGGTCGTGCTCGTCCTTCCGGCCTTCCCGCAGGCCACCTAGCGCGGACGGGCGGCTGAACCTCCGTTCCGCGCGCTGCTTTCCCGACGGAAACAGAACCCGTTGCCAAGGTCCACGATTCCGTCCGCGTCGGTCGTGTCCGTGAAACCCGTACCGATCTTGATTCCCCACTGTCCGTCATGCTCGGAAAGCGTCAGACCCCACGAGGTCATGATCGCTCGGAGCATGCCCCGCTTTTCGTCGGTGTCGCCGCTGGTCCACATGTCGCTGACCGTCCGCCCGATCTCCGTGTAGTCGTACACGTCAGAGACAAGCGCGAATTGTTCGATGGCCACCCGCAGAGCCTTGCGGGTGGCCACCAGCGCATCGAGTTCGTCATCGTCTTCCGTGACAGACAAACGGCTTTGCAGCCGGGAGAATTCTGCCCGCATCTCGTCCAGCTCGTGCGCGTTCCCCGCCACCCGCTGGAAAGCGAGAATAGGCGTCGTGTCACTGGAAAACATAGAATCGATTATGCCAATGATGGGGCGGGCGTCACAGCCGGTGAAGACACCGCACGCCTTGCGGGCTTTGGGGTTACCGCCACAGCGAAGCTTAGGAGTGCGCGGCTTTCCGGACGGAGCGCGACCGGCGTTCAGGTGCAGCTTCGCACCGCACGATGGGCATTGAAGGACGCCACTGATCCAGTTGGCGGCCTGTGCCACGGGACGGCCACCCTTGTTCCCTCTGGCGTCCGTCAGGTTCGCGGCAATCACCTTGTTGGCGCGCCACCACAGAGGCGAATCGACCACCGGTCCAACCTCATGCACCCACGTTTCGGTCGCACCCTCATACGTGTACCGGCATTCCTCGACCCCTGTGTGGTTCGCCGCGAACCGGACAAGGTTCTTAACCGATGCTGGATAAACATCGTAAATCCGGGCGATGGATTGCAGGGATTCGCGGTTGGCGACACGCTCGTAAATGTCCCTGACCGATTCCGGGTCGGCGCAATAAGCTTGCTTGGCGTAGCGTTCCCCCTTGACCGCCCAGAACGACGGCAGCGGACCGTGATGCGCGCCGTTGGCAATAATCATCGAGATGCCACGGTACGTGGTCTGCTTGACCGTCCTGGACTTCTCGGCATTCGCATGCTGAGCGACAAGAGTCACGATACGACCGGCGAAATCGGTCTTGCCGAACTGGGGTTCGGCAATCGAGATGATGTCACCACCCGCAGACCGAATACCAAGCAAGATCTCCGCCTGCGCATCCAAATCGTCGCGACGGTCAAGCCGGGACGACTCGGTCACCAAAAGCGTCGTGTAGTCCCCACGCTGAATGTCAGCGATTGCCTCACGCAACGCCGGTTCCTGCGCCCCGTGGCTCGCCGAGTACCCGTGAAGGGTAAACCACTTGACGATCGTGATCCCGCGCTGAGCAGCCTCCTCAGCGAGGATCTTGACCTGTGAGGTCTCGTCCTGGCTACCCGTCGACACCCTGACGAATCCGGCACCTAGCTCGCCCACTGTCCCACCCTCGCTGTCGATGCTGATCGCGGCCTGCACCGTGCACACTACCCGACAGCCTACGATCGTTATCGGCATAAACGATGCGTGATTCCGGCGCGATGCGCTGGGCCACGCTGTGGGTGTTGCCCTCGGCCGGGAGGCCGGGGCCGATGTCAAGGAACTGGCGCAGTCCCGCCTCGCCAGCCAGGTGACTGACCGCGCGGACGAGGAATTCTCTGGAGGCCCGAACAGTAGCAATGATCTCGGGGAAGACCGCAATGAGATTGTCGCCGTACTCCCGGTCGACCGGGAAATTGTCCTTGCCGTCGAGGAGGTAGTTGCGTACCCGGGCCGGGTGCGGCCGGTTCGCGTCGAAGGTGGGCGGCGGGTATGCGCTCACGGCGTCCCCGAAGGTCAGAGTGGGCATCTGCTGCTTTCCGGCTTGACCGCGGTGAGGTAGACGATCGGGGTGGTCAGTACGAGGGGGCGTCGACGCGCCGTGGCGCGCCACGCGTCGGAGTAGCGGCGGGCGAAGGCGGCGCCGAGGGCGCGGTTGATCGCCTGGTAGACCGACTCGGCCGCCGGGCCCGGGGCGTGCAGTGCCGCGTCGGCGGCGGCCACGCCCGTCATCGTGGTGGTGACGGTGTCGGCGACGTGCTCGACACACATGAGGCCGGCGAGACAGGCGTTGCCGACCACGGCGGGCACGGTGAACGCCTGGGCAGCGGGTTGGGCCTCGGCCAGGACCTTCGTGACCTGGTTGAGCTCGTGCCGGCTTAGCCCGTCGAGGTCGATCGGGCTGCACTGACCGAGCAGAGGTTCGCACAACGACAGCCGTCCTCCCGGTCGCAGGACGCGGGCGATGTCGATCAGCATCCGGCGGGGATGACCGAGTGGCGCCAGAACCATGCGGCCGATCACCGCGTCGGCGCTGGCGTCAGGCAGAGGCAGATCAGCGAGATCCCACACCGATCCCCACCGATAGCGAGTCTCCGGGGTCGGCCGGATCTGAGCCAGTGCTGCGGGGGTCGGCGTCAGGACCGTGACGCTGCCCTCGGGGTAGACCGCCGACACCGCACCGGATACCAGGCCCGGCGCCCCGCCGAGGGCGACCAGATCCTGTCCGGGGCGCACCCGGGCGCCAGCCAGGACGACGCTTTCGACCGCCGAGACACGGCGGGGACGCGGCTCGGGCTGGTCGACGCGAAACTCAACGTGGTGCACGGCGGACAGGCTCGAAGCTGCCTGTCCGCCGGCACCCATGGCGCAGCGGCTCGTGGCCGTCGCCTCAGGTAAACACTGCGAAGCCAAGATCACTCCTGGGGTCGAGGGTGGCGGCGCCGCGAGCTCTTCCGGCCCGCTCGCGACTCGGCCGGCACGTCCGGCCCCGCCGACGCTGAAGGCACCGCGAGGACTACGCGGGCATGGCGGAACGGCGGGGTGACAGCCTCGGTCTCAGGGACCAGCCGGGCCGGACGCCTGGTCGACGGGGACCACGGTGTAGCCCGGTAGGGCGCGGGCCGCACGGGCATGCAGGTCGGCTGCCTGCTGTCGAGGGAACCGGGCAGTGATCTGGATGGGTTGGCCCTCGGTGCCCAAGGCAACGACCGCCCAGTCGCTACCCGGCGTCCACTCGGTGGGCAGCACCACGGCGTCGACGCCGGGTTGATCGCGGGCCCAGTCGTTGGCGAGATCCGGGCGGTCGAAACCGACGACCGCCCGCACGACCCGGCCGTGGGCATCGAGCGTGACGACTCCCCACCGCACCGAGGCGGACGTGGCGGAGGCGCTCAGGGTCGCTCCCAGCCGGGTCTCCGCGTGCGGAGGAGAGCCGGGCCAATCCCAGGAGATCAGGATCTGGGCATGCGGGGTAGTGATCACCCGTCCCGGAGGGTGCGGCTCACAGGCCGTGGGCGTGTGGCAGACCCGGATGACAGGGTCCGGGCCCTCCCGCCGGTTCGCGTCCCAGATCTGGATGTCGTAGGAGAGTAGATCGGCGACCCGGTGCCGGTCCGGACCATAGGCGGCGACCCGGATCTCCACAGCATTGCCGGTGTTCCTAATGTCGAGAAAGGCGAGTTCGGAGTCCGTCCAGACTGCTGACACGCCCTGCGGGGACGGCGGGCCGACCGGATTCTGCTGGTCGGCGATCGCCTCGACGTAGAGGGTGCCGTAGGCCGGCCGCACGGTCGCCAGCCACAGATCCAGCCCCGCCAGCGCGCTGGTGGGAACCGTCACCCCGGTCTCGACCAGGTGACGATCACCCGTGATCGAGTCCCGGAAGCGACTGACGTTGACGTCCTGGCCCGCGGCATCCAGGCGTACCCCGGCGGCGAGGAGCGCCGCGGTGCGCCGGACGCCCCGTGGCCGTGCGTGGAAGGGGCGTATCGAGTCCGAGACCAACTGACCGCCGCGGCGAACGAAGCCGACCGTGCGCTCCAGGCCCCGAAGCCGCAGCGGAATGACGAGCCGCCCGCCTTCAACGACCTCCTCGACCAGCGCAGGTCGCAGATCGACCCCGGCGTGAGCGAGAACCCGTTCGTGGGGCGTATGGGGCCAGGAGCGGAGGTCATCGACGAGCGTGACGTTGGCGCAGTCGGGGGCGGTGAGTCCCGCGATGCTGGCGCGGATCTCCGCGCGGCCGGTATCCATCGTGCTCCGGACCGCGCCTGACGGGCCCGTCAGCCTGGACAGCAGCGCCGTGCTGTAGGCGTTGACCGTGCCGATCTCCAGGATCCGGGTGCCGGGCCGGACCGCGAGTTGGTCGAGCATCACCGCGACCGTGGACGGCGCCGGCGCCCACCGGCCGTCACCATCGACGGCGACGGAGCGATCGGCATACGTCTCCTCGACGGCGGCGCCCGGGAAGAACCTGTCCCGCGGCACCGCCCGCATCACTTCCTCCACCGCCCCGGACAGGGGCAGGGCCGCGGCGATCCGGTCGACCATCACCGCGCGCAACGTCGCGGTCGACGTGCCTGCTGCGTTGCCGGGCATCACGGCGCCGCCCCGAGCAGATCGTCAACGCCGGACGCCGCGGGAGCGAGCTGGGATGACCGCTGTTCGAACGCGGCGAAAACCGGCACGGTGGTGAGGGCTCGGAACACGGCTGCCTTCTCAAGGGTGGATGGAACCGCCGAACCCGAACCGCGAGAAGGCACGGGTCAGCGGGTCAGCGGGAAGGTGGTGCCTTCGCCGCTTTGATCAGGAAACTCGGCCGGCGGCGTTGGCGGTACCGTCCAGAGCCCGTCCAAGGGCAACCAGCCGCTGACGGAAGGTAGTAACGCCCGATAGCTTCACCCTGAACGATGGAGACGTCCGCAGTCCGACCAGCAGGGAGGGGCCCGCGTGCCGATCAGATCAGTGTTCTTCGACGTAGGCGAGACGATCGTGGACGAGTCGCGGGAGTACGGGACGTGGGCGGACTGGCTGGGGGTGCCGCGGCACACGTTCTCCGCGGTGTTCGGCGCCGTGATCGCCCGTGGGTTGGACTACCGGGAGGTGTTCCAGGTGTTCCGGCCCGGATTCGACCTCGGGGTGGAGCGCGAGCGGCGTGCGGCGGCCGGGCAGCCGGAGTCGTTTGGTGGGGAGGATCTGTACGCCGACGCCCGGCCCTGCCTGGCGGCGCTGCGCGCCGAGGGCCTGCGGGTCGGCCTGGCGGGCAACCAGACCGCCCGCGCCGAAGCCATCCTGCGGGCGCTGGATCTCCCCGTTGACCTGATCGGAACGTCGGACGGCTGGGGTGTGGAGAAGCCGTCAGCGGAGTTCTTCGAGCGTGTCGTCGCCGAAGCGGGTTGCCCGGCCGGGGAGGTGCTGTACGTCGGTGATCGGCTCGACAACGACATCCGCCCCGCGCAGGCCGCCGGCCTGGCGACTGCCCTCACCCGCCGCGGGCCGTGGGGCCACATCCTTGAGGGCGCGACCGTCGCCGACCGCTGCCTGTTTCACCTCGATTCGTTGACTGAGCTACCGGATCTGGTCCGCAAGTACAACGCGACGAACTGAGCGCTCCCACAGGCGAGGTCACGATGCCGGTGACAATGCTCTGATCTGGCCGTCGAGGTGTCGGCCGTGCTTGCTGTCTCCCAGGAGTGGCCGGATCGCGTGTACGCGGTCGATCCCGGTCGCGTACCAGTCGGTGGTGAGCGCGTCGATCGCCTGGCCGAGATAGTCCGCGACGCGGTCGCCGTCCTGGCGATGGGCTCCGGCGAGATCGGCCAGGATGACGCTGCGTTGTTTGCTTCCCTGCGCGCCGAGCCGGTCGGCTGCCGCGGTCAGCCGCCGAGCGGCTTCCGGGTGATCTCCGGTGGTGAGGGCGGCGTAGCCGGCGAAGGAGTCGAGGCGGGCCGCATCGTAGAAGTCGAACCACGCAAGGTCGCTGGGGGCGTAGGGTAGCGAGGCTTCGGCGAGGTCGATCTGGTGGCGGCTGGTCGCCGAGGCCCCGTTCCTGGCCTCGATCTCGGAGGACACGCAGTGCAGCCAGGACCGGACGATGGGATCGACGCCGTGCCAGCAGTGCTGGAGCGCGGCGGCGAGCAGGTTCCGCGCGCCGTCCGGGTCCTGGCTGAAGCCGGGAATGAAGGCCATGTGACCGAGAACGGTGGCGGCGAGCGCGTGGTCGCCGGTCTCCTTGCTGGCTGTCAGCGCGACCTCGTAGCAGCGGGTGGCGACGGCGGGCTGGCCGAGGTCGAAGAAGGCGAGGCGCCCGGCGAGCAGCGCCGACTGGACCAGCCCGGCGGCGAGCGCCGCGCGTTGCGTCCCGTGCGCGCCGCGGACGAGCGCGACGCCCAGGTGGGTATGCGCGAAGGACGCTTCGAAGAGCGGGCGGGGAGGGCTGTTCCAGTAGAGCTCCCGCTGACCATTCGCGATCTTCATGTAGGTCTCGGGATCCACCTGGGACGGCCCAGGTTGGGTGTCGCCCTCGGCCGACGTTATGGAAAGCAGCGGGCTCAGCAGGGGCAACGCGCCCGCTCCCAGCATCGCGCGAAGGACGGTGGCCCGATCCCAGCTCGCGTCATCAGTCGTGCCGGATGGCATGCCGTCCACCCTCCCCATCGCGATGTCCGGGCGCATCTTGAGCTCGTCCGGTGTGAGTAGGCCGAGTTCGCTCGCGGGTTTCCCGAACACGGTCACCAGGTGTTTGCGGTAGCGAGGCTCCGGACGCCGCTCGCCGGTCTCCCATCGCCTGACGGTGTTGGCGCACAGGCCGGTGTACGTCTCGCCGACGTGGTCCATTTCCACGCCGACACGGCGGGCGACCTCGTCGTGTGACCAGCCGCGCTGGAGTCGTTCCCAGGCCAGATTCCGGTTCGGGGGATGACGGTGCTTCGTCAATCCGCACCTCCAACGGCGCGTCGTGCGGGCAGGGCCGACCACACCGACGCTATCGGACGCTGCTACCTTCCGTCATCGCCCGGTTGCCCATGGACGGGCCGTGGATGGTACCGCCCACCTTGCAAGCCCGGTTTTCTGATCAGGCCGGCGCGGACCAGTCGCCGGGCCCTACCGGCTGGCTCGAGAGCCTGCGTCGGCCGGACCGAGCCGTCTACCTCCCAGCTGGTGACCGCGGTTGCGGCGACATCCGCTTCCTCACGCGACCTCGCTGTGGGCCGGGAGGCAGGACCGCATCAGTGGAGTCCTTCACGAGCCCGTGTCCTATGCGAACGGGCGAGACAGGGAGTGCGATGACCATGGACACCATCACGGCCGACGCGACCATCGCGGGGATCAGCGAGCTGGAGCTCGACGTCTCGATCGTCGAGCAGGGCGACGCGGCGGACGCGCTGCTCTGCAGCACCGACAACGGCTGCTCGACGAACAAGAACACCGACTGCTGACACCGCCATGAGTCCGGGTGATGCCCGGAGATCGCGTGGTCTCCGGGCATCACCCGGCACGTGTGCAGCGCAATGGACCGCTGATCACCAGACGGAGGCGATGCCATGGGCTCCCCGCGCAGTGCGCTGCTCTACGCGCCGCTCGACGCAGCGCTGTTCCGTGCTGCTTCCCTGTCGGACGAATCGGCGAAGGTGATGGCCGCAGAGGCCTGGCCCGGCGCGGACTGCGATGACGGAGTGCGCTGGCGCGCCTGGCTGGCCGAGGCCTGGGCGCACCCATCCCTTGCTCTCGCCATAGAGACCGCGAGCCCGGCGCTGGCGGCGGGTGTCGAGGAGGCGTGCCGTGGGGAACGGCTGTCCGCGCGGCGGGCGCGCCGGCTGGGGCTGGCTGTGGCGCGCTATCTGGTGCGGATGAGCCGGCGGGCGACCCCGTTCGGCCTGTTCGCTGGCGTGGCTCCGGCGCGGTTAGGCAGCGAGTCCGCGCTGCGATGGACTGATGCCGATCGGCTCTACCCGCGGGCGGATTCTGTGTGGCTCGCCGCGGTCGTCGCCCGGCTGGAGTCCATGAGCGGTATCCGCGCGGCGCTGACTGTGGTGGCCAATGACCTGGCTCTGATCCGCGGTGGCCGGCTGGTGCTTCCCTGGCGCCCGCATGCCCAACCGCCAACGGAGGCCTTTCTGCCTGCCGAGGTGTCGGTCTGCCACAGTCGGGCAGTTCAGACGGCTATAGCGTGCGCGGCGACACCCGTCCAATTTGCCGATCTTGTTGATTCTGTGGGGGCCACGCTCGGCCTTCCTCGCCCCGGCGTCGAGGCCATGCTGGCCCAGCTCCTGACGTACGGCGTTCTCGTGAGTAACCTGCGGCCCCCTGCGACGTGCACGGACGCCGTCGCGCACGTTCTCGGCACGCTGACGCGCATCAAGGACGCAGGCATGCCAGCCACCGCGCGCCGGTCCGATGACAGCGCCGGAGTTTCCTGGGCGGCCCTCATCGAAGAACTCGAAGAACTTCGCCTGGTCCAGGACGACCTCGTGCGAACACGCGGCCTGGACGGTTCGGTGCCGCGGCCCCGTCTGGCAGCCGTTCGTGAGCGGATGCGGGCGGTGTGCTCGGTGGTTGGGCAGCCACTCGCGGTTGATCTGCGGCTGGGCTGCACGGTCACGGTGCCGGAGGTTGTGGCGAGGGAGGCTGCCGCGGCGGCCGGAGCCCTGCTGAGGCTGTCCCCGCATCCGGCCGGCAACCCCTCCTGGCGCGACTATCACCGCAGGTTCATCGAGAGGTTCGGTGAGTCGGCGCTGATACGAGTTGATCAACTGGTTGATCCGGTGGTCGGCCTGGGCTATCCGGCCCATTTCGACCCGGCAGGGGCAGAACCTGCCTACGAGGTGCCGCTCCGCGACGAGGTTCTGTTGCAGCTCGCTCAGCGCGCGGCGCTCGACGGCCAGCGGGAAGTCGTTCTGGACGGCGCCGCCCTCGACACCGCGTCCGCACCGGCGGACGGGTTCTGGGCGGAACCACATGTCGAGATCTGCATCGAGGTCCGGGCGTCGTCGGCAGCGAGCCTGACCCAAGGCGCGTTCACCCTGTGGGTCTCGGGGGTCAGCCGGACCGCGGTCGCGATGAGCGGCAGATTCCTCGATCTGCTTCCTGACGCGGACCGTCACCGGATGGTGAGCGCGTTCCGTCAGCTCCCAACGATGGTTGACGGTGCGGTGGCAGCGCAGCTGTCATTCCCGCCGGGGCACGCCCGGTTGGAGAACGTCACCCGCGCTCCCCACATGCTGGCGGACTGGATCTCGCTCGCCGAGCACCACGAGCACCACCACCACCAGCGCCAGCGCCAGCGCCAGCGCCAGCGCCAGCGCCAGCGCCAGCGCGGCAGGATCGGGTGGGCGGATCTGGCGGTCACGGCAGACAGCGAGCGGCTCTACCTGGTGTCGCTCTCCCGCCGCGCCGTCGTCGAGCCCTTGCTGACGCACGCCGCGGCCCGGCAGTCCTTCCCACCACTCGCGCGGCTGTTGCACGAACTGCCCCGCGCTGGTGCCGGCACCGTCGCCCCGTTCTCGTGGGGCGCGGCGGGTTGTCTCCCGTTCCTGCCGAGAGTTCGCCATGGTCGCGCGGTTCTGGCACCGGCCCGCTGGCGCGTCCATCCGTCCGATCTCCCCGGCCCGCGGGCCGCTGACCATGAGTGGGTGGACGCGCTCGGGCGGCTTCGGCAGCGATCAGGGCTACCGCGCTGGGTGAGTACCGGCCGAGCGGATGTGCGACTGCGGCTGGACCTCGATGAACGGTTGGATCGCGACCTGCTGCG
Organism: Frankia sp. CeTa3Moorea; assembly: GCF_978021225.1. Taxonomy (NCBI): domain Bacteria; kingdom Bacillati; phylum Actinomycetota; class Actinomycetes; order Frankiales; family Frankiaceae; genus Frankia; species Frankia sp. CeTa3Moorea. The sequence continues at coordinate 13,018 of NZ_CDXDOR010000087.1, forward strand.
TGCCGAACTGGACGGCGCCAGCAGCCCCGTCAGCCTCGCCGAAGCACCACAGCCCGATGACTACGGCTGGGCCGGTGGCCGAGCCCACGAGATCGTGTTCCCCGTGGCGACCACCGCCGCCCCACGTCGGGCACCCGCCGTGGTGACAGCGTCCGGTCCGATGACGGTGACCGACGCGGCCTCCGGGATCCTGCCGGGATCGACGGTGCTGTTCGCGAAGCTGTACTGCCATCCGGACGTGGTCGACACGATCCTCACCGGCCACCTGGCCGCGCTACTCGACGCCGGGGACATGCCCGCGCAGTGGTGGTTCATCAGGTACCTCGACCCCGCGCCCCATCTGCGCCTGCGGATCCGCCTCGTGCCGGACGCCCAGGGCGCCGCCGAAAGCTACGGGCGGGCCGTAGCCCAGGTCGGTGTCTGGGCGGAGCGGCTGCGGGCGCGGCGTCTCATCGGCGACCTGGTACTCGACACGTACCACCCGGAGACGGCCCGGTACGGCGCCGACGAAGCGCTCGCCGCAGCCGAGAACCTGTTCGCCGCCGACTCCACCGCCGTCGTCGCCCAGCTGGCCGCCCAGGCCGCGAACCGGGCGCTGCACCCTGCGGCGCTGACCGCGGTCAGCATGGTCGACCTGACCTGCGCACTGATCGGCGACAGGCACGCGGCAATACGGTGGCTTCTGGACAACCGGCGAGCCTCCGGAACTCCAGTTCAACGGACAGTGCTGCGCCAGGCCATCGCCTTGTCCCGAGCAGATCGTGGCGGCTCCACTCCCGGCGGCGCGGTCCCGCGGCTTCCGGCAGCGGTGTGTGATGCCTGGGACGCCCGGCGCCGGGCCGCCGAACGATATGCGGCCCAGCTCGCCACGGCACCGGGCCGACCCGACCGCGGCGAGGTGCTGGGGTCGCTGCTGCATCTGCACTACATCCGTGCCCACGGCATTGACCCGGCGGCGGAGCGGGCCTGCCACCGCCTCGCCCGCGCGGTGGCCCTTGCCTGGCACAACATCGGCCAGCAGGCCCCGCTCGTCCCGGCCGGAGCGGAGAGCTCGTGACCGTGGTTGGCGATCGGCGCACCCGCACGGCGACCATCGCCGCCCGGCTGGCCGACGCGCTGGTCACACCACCACCACCCGAAACAGGCAGCAGCCGCTGGCAGGGCCAGGCGCTGGCCGAGGGGGCAGCAGGCGTCGCGCTTCTCCATGGTGCCCGCGCCCGCTCCGGCGACGGTGGCTGGGACACCGCCGATGCCTGGCTGACGGCCGCCGCCGGCGAGGATCTCTCCGCCGGTCCGAGTGCCGGCCTGTGGTTCGGCGCCCCGGCGCTCGCGTTCGCGTTGACGGTGGCGGCGTCACCCGGCCGCCACCAGCGTGCGGCCCAGCGGCTCCATACCGCTGTCGAAAGACTGGTCGAACGTCGGCTCACAGCGGCCCATGCACGGATCGAGGCGGGACGACGACCGGTCCGCGCCGAATTCGACCTGGTCCGGGGCCTGACCGGGCTCGGCGCTTACCTCGCGGTCCGCGACCCCGACGGCGAGCAGCTCCGCCAGATCCTGACCTATCTCGTTCGGCTCACCGAACCGGTGCCGGCCATGGACACGGCCGGGCCGGACGCGCCCGGCTGGTGGACCATCGACGTCCCCACCAACGCACCGCCCGGCCCGTTCGCGGACGGACACTCCGACCAGGGCATGGCCCACGGCATCGCGGGGCCGCTCGCCCTGCTGGCGCTCACCCACCGCCGCGGGATCATCGTCTCCGGCCACACCGTGGCCCTCGACCGGATCTGCCGCTGGCTGGACGTCTGGCGCCAAGACAGCCCCGCCGGGCCCTGGTGGCCTGAACGGATCACTGCCAGCGACCTGCTGGCAGGTCGACCGACCCAGCCCGGCCCAGGACGCGCGTCCTGGTGTTACGGCACCCCCGGCCTAGCCCGCGCCCAGCAGCTCGCCGCCCTCGCCCTGGCTGACCCCACCCGGCAACGGCGCGCCGAGGACGCTCTTGCCGCCTGTCTCACGAACGCCGTCCAGCTCGCCCGGTTCGTCGACCCAGCGCTCTGCCACGGCTGGGCGGGCCTGGTCGCCACCGTCCGCTGTGCCGCCACCGACGCCCGCTTCCAGCCGCTCGCCAGCCACCTCCCCGACCTGATTGACCAGCTTCTCCACAGCCTCGACACAGCACGCGGCGCCGGCTGGCGGCTCACCGGCCTCATCGATGGCGCGGCAGGCATCGCCGCGGTCCTGCACGCCCTCACGACCGGCGTCGGCGCCGTCTGGGAGAGCGCGCTCCTGCTCGATCTTCCTGCGGCCCTGCCGGCCCCGTGCTCGGGAAACGACGCGTGAGCATTCCCGACACCGAGTCCGCCTGGTGCGCAGTGACAGTGTGGTGCCAGAACTGGCGGGCCGCTGAACATCTGGGGGTCACCCAGCTGGCACCGCTGCTGACCTCAGCTGAGCGGACGGACGGGATCAGCCTGTGGTGGTTCACCAGGAAGGCAGCCTCCTGGCGGATCCGCTGGCGCCCAGGCCCGAACCGGGACGGGCACGACTCCGCGGAGTTCAGCGATGGCAGGCTCCGCGCCGTGCTCGACGGCGACGCGGTCCGCCGCTGGGCGCCCGCCGTCTACGAGCCGGAGATCCACGCCTTCGGTGGCCCCGCCGGCATGGACGTCGCGCATCAGCTCTTCCACCACGACAGCCGCAACGTCCTCGCCCACCTCGACCGAGCCTGCCCCGAACATCGGGCCGAGGTCGGACTCGTGCTGGCCGCGGCGTTGCTGAGGTCAGCTGGCCAGGACTACTACGAACAGGGCGATGTCTGGACCCGCGTCGCCCGTCACCGCCACACCCGCCAGACCAGCGCGCGGCAGTCCGCCGCCGCGGCGGCTACCCGAAACGCCGTCCGTCACCTTCTCGCCGCCCGCGCAGTCCGGCCCCTTGAAGCGCTGCCGGCATGGCTGGCGGCGTTCCGGCACGCGGGTCGGTCACTCGCGAACCTCGCAGACGAAGGCCAGCTCAGCCGCGGCCTCCGCGCGGTTCTCGCCCATCACATCCTGTTCGCCTGGAACCGGCTCGGCATCCCCGCCTCCGACCAGGCGCAGCTCGCCCACACCTCCGCCTACATCATCTTCGATGACCTCGGCCCGATCTCTGACGAACGGTGACCACGATGACCACCCGCACCCCCGAGCAGCTCCGCGACGACCTGGTCGCCGACATCCACCGCTGGGGCACGTTCCGGACCACCCAAGTCGAAGCCGCGTTCCGCACGGTCCCGCGGCACCTGTTCCTGCCCGAGGTCGATCTGGAAACCGCCTACGCCCCGAAGGTCGTCGTCACCCGCCGTGCCCCCGACGGCACCGCGCTGTCCTCGGCCTCGCAACCCAGCCTCGTCGCCGCCATGCTCGAACAGGCCGACGTCCACCCCGGCCACCGCGTCCTGGAGATCGGCACCGCCACCGGCATCAACGCAGCCCTCCTCGCCGAGCTCACCGGCCCGACCGGCCAGGTCACCACCATCGAGATCGACGAGGAACTCGCCGAAGGAGCGCGTATCGCACTGGCCGCGGCCGGCTACGAGCGAGTGGACGTCGTCCACGCCGATGGTGCGGCTGGCCACCCGGGCGGGGCGCCCTACGATCGGATCGTGATCACGGCTGGGGCCTGGGACCTGGCTAAAGGCTGGTGGGACCAGCTCGCGCCCGCCGGCCGCATCGTCGTGCCCCTGCGTCTCCACGGAAGCGGCCTCACCCGCTCCCTCCCGCTCGACGCGGTCGAGCCGGGCCGACTGGTCAGCCGCTCGGCGCTCGTCTGCGGCTTCGTCCCCCTTCGCGGCACCGACGCCCACATCGGCCACACCCTCACCCTCGCGGACGGCATCACCCTGCGCTTCGACGACCACGACCCCGCCGACGAGACGGCCCTGCGCGCCGCAGCGGCCAGCCCACCCCACAGCCTGTGGACCGGGCTGACGATCCACGACGACGAACCGACCGCGCACCTCGACCTGTGGCTCGTCACCGCCGGCGCCCGGTTCAGCCGCCTCGCCGTCGACACCTCCGTCTGCCGCGACAGCCCGCTCACCCCGACACGCCGCTGGGCCGGGGCCACCATCCACGACGGCACCAGCATCGCCTACATCACCCTGCGCCCCCTAACCCCCGACACCGACGAACTCGGTGTCAACGCGCACGGACCCCACGCGGCCACCCTCGCCGCGTACCTCACCGACCTGCTGCGCCAGTGGCGCGAAGAAGGCCCCGCCGAACCGGTCATCACCGCCCACTCCGCGGACATCCCGGAGGACCCGACCGTCGCCGGGCACCGCATCGACCGGCCGAACAGCCGACTCGCCGTCCGCTGGAAGCTCTGAAGAACAGGTGCGACCCGATGGCCCTCACCACGTCGACAGATGCGGCGACAACGGCGTTCGCTCTCGTCGCATCACGGTTTCCCCTCGTCCCCCGTGACCGGCCATCCTGCCCAGCCCTCGACGCGCGGATCGCCCACGTAGCCGCCCTCGCAGCCCAAGCCGCCGAGGCCGGCGAGGGCAGCGACAACGCACTGCTGCGCGCCGCCGAAGCCCACAACCTCGCAGCCCTGATCGCCAGTGACTGCGGACTACCCGACCTCGCCCACCACCTCTGCTGGCACCAGATCGACACGCTTCCGTTCCACCGCCCTCTCGACGGGGCAACGGCGAAACTCGCACTTCAGCCCTTGATCAACCTCGCTCGGCTGCGCCTGCGCATCGGTGACGGTCTCGGCGCACACCGCCTCCTCACCGCGCTCTACGGCGCCGTCGCGGCGAAGACCGAGGCCACCCTCGATGGCAGAGCATTCACCTTTAACGATCTTGTCGCCACCGAGGACCATCCCCAAGTTGTCAGCTGGTTGTGGACTGTCCTGCTCGCCGACGGAACCCGCGCACTGACCCGCACCGGCCACTGGGCCGAAGCCCTCGACCACCTCCACCGCCACAAAGGCATCGGGCAGCGCCTCCTCGACGGCCGCCAAACCGCGATCCTCGCCCACCACGCTCGTCAAGACCACCAGGCCGCCGAACAGATGCTCGCCACCACAGCGACCACCCAGCCCTGGGAACGGGCCGTCGGTGCCTGCCTCCATCTCCTCCAAGACCACATCGCAGGTCGCAGGGCCGCTGGCGACGGCGACGGCGACGGCGACGGCGACGGCGACGGCGGGAGCATGTTCGGCGAGCTCTCGTCGTCGAATGCCCCTGGGCACCTGACATTCCGCATTCAGCTCTGGCTGTGTCGCCTCGACCTCGCGGGCCCATCCGGTTACCTGCGCCCCGCACTTGACATGATCATCAGTGATGCCGTGAGCGGCGGCGACGCATACGCCGCTCGTGACCTTCTCAACCACCAAGCCGCCCGCTGCCATCTGCGCGACGACCAGCTTGAACTCCTCACCGACATACGATGGCGCTCCGGACTCGGCGCCCGCCACATCCCTGACGTGCTCCGCAAAAGGCTCCTGGCTGCGGTCACCGCCTCCACGCTCACCGCTCGACAGGAGTCATCGGAAAGATGAGCACCCCCGGCCGTCCGCCTCTGCCTCACATGCGACGGTTACTACTTGAGTAACGCCCGGGTCGTTGAGCGTTGGGACGTCTTGGCCCACCGGATTGCGGCCGGACACTGCCAAACCACGGCGCCACGCGCGTGCTGCGCGACACGGCCGACGTCGGAGTAGATCAGCCCCGAGCGACGGTGGCATGGTCGACCATAAGGGAAACGGAACGGGACGACCGCGCTTCGATTGACCTGGCTCCCGGCCGGCCGAGGCTACTGTCTGGCACCGAATCGGATGTTGATCTCTCCTGGGCCACCACTTTTGCCGAGAGCGAAATGGCATGAATATGCCATGCACGTGCATCGGCACAGCACTGTGCAGCTCAACCCTTATCCGGGCGTCACTCTCCGCTTCCAGGTGCCACGTGCGCCAGATCGGCCCGTTTGGCACACTCGAGCACTGAAGGTGTCGACGGCCCGCGTCGCGTCATCCAACCGTAGACAGGACCGTGACCGGCGGATCCCTTCACGGTCGCGCCACCTCCCCGCGATCTTGGATGACGGCGGGCGAAGGCAGCCGTCGCTGCGCCGCGGGCATCCGGAAAACCTTGATTCGCACGTGATACGAACGCGAAGAGTAACATCTTTTTGCTCGGGCGCATTATAGGCCCCAAGTCGGCACATATCGCCTGTGACATTCGCCCCCCTTGTCATTTATTGCCACAGATAGTCTAACTCTCTTGCGTATCGATGGTTCGCCTACGTGATGGGTGTGGGTCAGATGGGTGACAGAACGTGAGGCGGCGCGGATCATCGCTTTGCGGCGTGGTCGCTCTGCTGACCCTGTTCGCGGCTGGCGCATGCGCCGATGGCGGCGTCGATGCGCCAGCGCCGACGACTCAGGCGTCGGCGCGACCCTCTCCCCCTCAGGTCAGCCCATCGGCCTCGCTGGCCGCTTCGGAGATCGCCGAACGAAACGCTCTCGCCGCCTATCGGGGCATGTGGGAAGACTGGGTGCGGCTCGCGGCGACCTCCGACTACCAGAATCCTGATCTCGCCCGCCATGTGAGCGGCGAGGCACTGAGCCTTTTCAAAGTTAGCTTTCCTAAATCCCTTCCTCGGTGAGAATGAATGCGGCGAGGGCGAACTTCCCGGCGCGGCGGGGACAGCCGCGGAAGCGGTCGAAGATGTGCCAGTTCTTCAGGATCGCGAAGCCGCGCTCGCCTCTGGCGCGGGTGGCGGCGTGGGCACGGTTGATCTCCTTTAGCTGATCGGACAGGTCGCCGCCGGGTGGCTTCTTGTACGGAACGAGGAGGTGGTCTCCTTCGCCGCCGACATATCCCTTGTCGGCGAAGAGGTGGAGCTCCGAGCGGTCGATCACGTGGAGGATGTCGTGCATGCGGGCGGCGGTGAGGTCGTGGACGCTGCCGGGAAGCCCCTCGGAGATCCAGATCATCCTGCCGTAGGGGTCCATGAGGCCCTGGAGGTTGATGCCGTGGTACTTGTGCTTGCCCGAGTAGTACAGCTTGTTGTGTGCCCGGACACGGTTGGTGCGCACGACCGTTCCGTCGAGGATGAGGAAGTTGCTCTGCGTCCACGCGAACGTCCACACCGCCGCGAGGAGGCTACGGCCGCGGGTGGCCAGCAGATCGACGGCCTCGCGCACGTAGTTGTAGACCGTCCCGACACTGACGCTGAAGCCTTCGGCGAGTCGCTCGTAGGTGTCGCCGTTGCGTAGGTGCGCGAGCACGAGGAGTGCCTGCCCGTGTGGGGACAGCTTGCGCCACGTCTGGCGCTGAGCGCGGTTGTCGGCCAGCAATGAGGCCAGGAAGTCCAGGGTCGACTGCGGGAGCGCGATAGTGCCGGGGTAGGTTAGCAGCGGAAGTCCTCGGTCAGGGAACAGTGGATTAGGCACCCTGTGATCTACCGGGGACTTCTCTAATTTCCGCGACTACATCAACAACGCTCGATCAAGGTTGTTGTCGGATCGGCCTCCAGGTGAATCCGGCGGATCAACCTGAAAATATATGGCCGATTCAGGCAAAGCTACTTGTAGGGTAGGCGACTGGCGCGGTGGCATCTCGCTTTAGGCACAAGGTCCGGTACCTTTGTCCGCGCGGTTTCCCCCGCGTTTTTCATCCCGGCCGTCCATAGCATGCACCGTTTCCAGCCGCCCCCCGTCAAACCGTGCATGCGGTTCTCCCGCACACGGCTTACCGACGCCGTTCACCGCCGGCATTCGGTTTCTCCCGCCAGGTCTTCCCAGCCCTGGGCGAGACAGTGATCCCATACAGGCTGATCAGGCCGAGGTCGACCGGCCGCGAGCGCGACAAAACTCGCCAGCCGAACCGGCGGATTCCAGCGATCAGTGCACCATCGGTTGCGATTC
>NZ_CDXDOR010000088.1:0-10043 GCF_978021225.1 Frankia sp. CeTa3Moorea
CGTCGGGCCGCTCCCCGACGGACTGCCCCCAAACTAGCCCGCCCGCCCGGCGGCGTCAAACCAGTTAATCCGGGTATCGCCGGCCCCGGCTCCAGGAAGATCAGCCGGCAGTTGCTCGCGTCGCGCCGCTCACAGCCCCCTTGTCTATGTGTGCAACCCGGGGGTGGTACCGATCGTGCTGGTGCACGATCGGGCCCTACTCACCAGCGCCCCGAAGGTCGGACCGCGTATCTCGACGCTGACTTCCACGCCCCGGAGAAAATCCTGGCGTCTGAGCAGCTGCGGGAAACGCTCGACCTGGCCCAGCCTGTCGCGGTCATACATTTCATCGCCGACGACGCCGTCGTCAAGGACCTCGTCGGCCGGCTCATGCGTCCGCTTCCGACAGGCAGCATCCTGGCGCTGTCCACCTGCACGGCTGACAGTGCGCCCGAGGAGGTTCGTGTCGGGGTGGCCGCATACAACGCCAGTGGTATTCCGCTCGTCGCCCGAGACAGGGCCTGGGTCGAGCAGTTCTTCCATGGGCTGGAAATACTCGACCCCAGTGTGGTGCTTGTCAACCACTGGCACCCTGACGAGCTCGCCGCCGTGGACGATGCTCACGTGCACATGTACGGCGGCATTACCCGGAAGCGGTAACATGCCACGCCGCCGGACCGGCGGCCCCGCCGCGTTCGGCACTCACGGCAGGATGGTATGGGTCTCGTCAGGCTGCCTGAGGACCCGAGAGCCTGGCCGCGGTGTCCGCCGAACGGAGCGCGGCCCGGGCAGCGGGCTTCGCACGGTCGCCGCGGCGACCACCCCGCCGACGACGGTGCCGCATCCCACGGATGATCTCGCCGCCAACGTTCCCGGCGCGGCGGTCGGCGCGGCGAGCAGGTCGGGACGGGCCGGCGCCGGCAGAAGATCTGTACTCCGGTATCCGCTACTCCCACCTCGCTCCCCGGGGGCTACCGGGTGCGAGGTCGCGTAGGATTCACCCTGTGTCGAGGACACATGCCACGGCCGAGACGCCGGCCAGCCGGATGATGATGCACATGCCGTCCGGCCTCTTCCGCGCGTCTTGACAGACTGACCGATGAGGCCCTGACGGAGCCTCGTCGGTGAGGCTGCTACCGGGGCGGAAGGACTCACACCAGATGGGCCGCTACTTCGTGACGACGGCGATTCCGTACGTCAACGGCAAGCCGCACGTAGGTCACGCTCTCGAACTGATCGAGACCGATGCGTACGCACGTCATCTTCGTCAGCGCGGCCACGAGGTCCGGTTCCAGACCGGCACCGACGACAACGCCCTGAAGAACGTCCAGGCGGCCGAGGCCGAGGGGATCACACCCGCCGAGTACGTCGAGCGGGTCGCCACCGGGTTCGTGGGCCTTCGCGGTCCGTTGGGCCTCTCGTTCGACGATTTCATCAAGACCAGCACGGACCCCCGCCATCGGCCGGGAGTCGAGAAGCTGTGGTCGGCCTGCGCCGACCGCGGGGACTTCTACCGCAAGACCTACGCCGGTCTGTACTGCGTGGGATGCGAGCTGTTCTACCAGCCCGACGAGCTGGTGGGCGGCCGCTGTCCAGAACACGGGACCGTTCCCGACCTGGTGGAGGAGAGCAACTGGTTCTTCCGGTTGAGCCGCTATCAGGACCAGCTCCACGAGCTCATCTCCGCCGACCGGCTGCGCATCGAGCCCGCCACCCGCAAGCGGGAGGTACTGTCCTTCATCGAGGCCGGCCTGGAGGACTTCAGCGCGTCGCGGAGCATGAGCCGGGCCCGCGGCTGGGGTATTCCGGTCCCCGGCGACCCCGAGCAGGTCATCTACGTGTGGTTCGACGCGCTCGGGAACTACATCACCGCCCCCGGGTACGGCAACGACGACGACAGCTTCCAGCACTGGTGGAACGACGCCGACAGGCGAGTGCACGTCATCGGCAAGGGCATCATCCGCTTTCACGCCGTCTACTGGCCGGCGATGCTGCTCTCGGCCGGGGTGCGCCTGCCCGACACCATCTTCGTGCACGAGTATCTCACCGCCGACGGCATGAAGATCAGCAAGTCGGCCGGCAACGCCGAGGATCCCGCCGACATCGTCGCCGCCTTCAACACCGACGCGCTGCGGTGGTGGATGCTGCGCGACGTCGCCCGAGCCGGCGACACCGACTACACGACCGAACGGCTCGTGACCCGCGCGAACGAGGACCTCGCCAACAACATCGGCAACCTGGTCAACCGGACCGTGTCGATGGTGAAGCGGTACCGGGACGGGCTCATTCCCCCGCCCGCCCCCGACAATCCCGCGGCCGCCCAGCTGCGGGCGGTGCGCGACGAGGCCCCCCGGACAATCGACGACGCCTTCGCCGCCTTCGACTTCCGCCGGGCAGCCGAGGTCATCACGAGGATCGGCGACGAGGGTAACCGCTACGTGGAGGCCGCCCGGCCCTGGGAGCTCGCGAAGGCGGAGCGCAAGGAGGGAGCGTCGCGCGACGCCCTCGACGCAGTCCTCGCCGAACTGGTCGCCACGTGCCGGGAGCTGGCGGAGCACCTCGCGCCCTTCCTGCCCGATTCGGCACCGCGCATCGCCGCGCAGTGCGGCGACGGCGGGCCGCGGGCCGCCGATCCCAGCCCGGTGTTCCCGCGACTGGAGGCCCCGCCGGCCGAACCGGCCACGACCTGACCGACGCCGCGGAACCGATCCGGCCGGACCCGCTCAGGCCGGACCCGCTCAGGCCGGACCCGCTCAGGCCGGACGCAGTGCGGTGAAACGCCGCAGCCGCAGACTGTTCGTGACGACGAAGACGGAGCTGAACGCCATCGCCGCCCCCGCGATCATTGGGTTGAGCAGACCGGTCGCGGCAAGCGGCAGCCCGGCCACGTTGTAGGCGAACGCCCAGAACAGATTGCCCTTGATCGTGCGCAGGGTGGCGCGCGACAGTCGGATGGCATCCGCCACCAGGCAGGGATCCGCGTTGACGAGCGTCAGATCCGACGCCTCGATCGCCGCGTCAGTGCCGCCGCCCATCGCCAGGCCCAGATCGGCCTGGGCGAGCGCGGCGGCGTCGTTCACCCCGTCGCCCACCATGGCCACGACCCGGCCCTGCGCCTGCAAGCGACGGACCGCCGCGACCTTCTCCTCGGGCAGGACCTCGGCGATGACGTCCTCGGCCGCGATGCCGACCTCGGCGGCGACGGACCGGGCGACCGCCTCGGCGTCCCCGGTCAGCAGGACCGGGTGCAGCCCGAGCCGACGCAGATCGGCGACGGCCGCGGCCGCGGTGGGCTTCACCGTGTCGGCGACGCTGATCAGTCCGCGGGGACGGCCGTCCCAGCCGACCACGACGGCGGTGTGCCCGGCGGCCCGTTCCCGGTCCAGCTCGGCGGCGAGCGCACCCGGGAGTTCCGCGAACACCCGGGGCCGCCCGACGAGCACCGCATGCCCCTCCACGGTGCCGCGCACGCCGAGGCCCGCGGTGTTCGCGAAGTCCGCGACCGGCGGCAGCACACCGGCGGCCACCGCGTGCTCCCCAGCCGCGTCAGCGATCGCCCGGGCGATGGGGTGCTCGCTCGCCTCCTCCACCGCCGCGGCGAGCCGGAGCACCTCGGCGGCGTCCTCGCCGGGGGCCGGCAGCACCGCGACAACCTGCATCCGCCCGCTGGTCACCGTGCCGGTTTTGTCGAGTAGGACGGTCTGGACCCGCCGCGTCGACTCCAGCACCTCCGGGCCGCGGATGAGGATGCCCACCTGCGCACCGCGTCCCGTCCCGACCAGCAGCGCCGTCGGCGTGGCCAGGCCCAGCGCGCAGGGGCAGGCGATGATCAACACGGCGACGGCCGCGGTGAAGGCGTCGGTCGCCGGCTGCCCGAGAGCCAGCCAGACCCCGAGGGTGACGAGCGCGATTATGATCACCACCGGAACGAACACCGCCGAGACCCGGTCGGCGAGGCGCTGGACGCGGGCCTTGCCACTCTGGGCCTCCGTCACGAGCCGGGCGATGCGCGCCAGCTGCGTGTCGGCGCCGACCCGGGTGGCCCGGACCACAAGCCGCCCGCCGGCGTTCACCGTCGCCCCGACGACCGCGTCACCCGGGGCGACCTCGACGGGCACCGACTCGCCGGTGACCATGCTCGCGTCCACCGCCGACAGCCCGTCGAGCACGACGCCGTCGGTGGCGATCTTCTCGCCCGGACGGACGACGAACTCGTCCCCGATCCGCAGCGCCTCGACCGGGATCCGTTCCTCGACCCGCCGCGGGCCAGTCCCCCGCGCACCGTCCGCCGGCCGGTCGCGCAGCACGGTGACGTCCTTTGCCCCGAGGTGGAGCAGCGCCCGCAGGGCCGCGCCGGAACGCCGGCGGGCACGTGACTCCAGGAATCGGCCGGTGAGCAGGAACACCGTCACCCCGGCGGCGACCTCCAGGTAGAGGGCTGTGCCCGCGCCGCCGTGGGCACTCCCGCCGGTGCCGTGGCCACTCCCCGAGTGGCCGATCTCGCCGGCCGAGGCTTCCGGGCCCGGGAAGCCGCCGGTGAACGAGAACGAGTGCCGCATCCCCGGTTCGCCCGCTCCGCCCAGGAACAGGGCGTACAGCGACCAGACGAAGGCGGCCAGCGTTCCGAGGGAGACCAGGGTGTCCATCGTCGCGACCCCGTGCCGGGCGCCCCGGCCCGCGGCCCGGTGGAACGGCCAGCCTCCCCAGAGCACGACCGGCGTCGCCAAGGCCAGCGAGACCCACTGCCAGTAGTCGAACTGCCAGGCGGGCACCATGGCCAGTGCGATCACCGGCACGGCGAGCGTCGCCGAGACAGTCAGCCGGACACGTAGCGCCCGCAGCGCCGCGCCGGGCGCGTCGTCCTGCGTGCCGCCGCTGTCCTCGGCCTCCGCCGCACCAGTCGCATACTCGGCCGCGGTGTCAGTGCCGGCCGCGGTGCCGGTGTCGGCCGCGGTGCCGGTGTCGGCCGCACCCGGCCCACCCCGGACCGGGGTCGCGGAGTATCCCGCGGCCTGTACCGTGCGGATCAGATCATCGAGACAGACCGCGGGGGCTTCGGTATCCGTGAGGGTGACGGTGGCCTTCTCGGTGGCGTAGTTCACCGAAGCGGTGACGCCGTCCATCCTGTTGAGTTTGCGTTCCACCCGCGCGGCGCACGACGAGCAGGTCATCCCGCCGATCGCGAGCTCGATCCGCGCGGGGTGACCCGTTCCGACGTCGAGAGTGGTCATCAGATCTCCCCTTCCGGCGGATTCCTTACAGCGGATTCCTTACAGCGGACTGGAAGGTACTGCCGGTCGCGGACCGTGGGACCGGACACACCCGCCGGCCACCGGCACCGTTGGCACCACCGAAGCGCTACGCCCGCCCGACAAGCTCGTATCCGGCCTCCGCAACGGCCTCCCGGACGGCGCCGTCCTCGACGACGCCGTCGCTGACGAGAGTGACCCGGCCCTCGGCCAGCTCCACGGCGACGTCCGACACGGTCGGCAGCCGCGCGAGCTCCTCGGTCACGGATCGGACGCAGTGCTGGCAGGTCATCCCGGCCACCGTGTAGGCGGTCGTGTAGGCGGTCGTCATGGCCGTTCTCGTCTCCTCGTGTAAGCCGCCCCGGTCCCGATGGATCTGCCCATCCCACCGGCCACCGGCGCCCGTCCGACCCTCCGAACATACCCTCCCCCCGTATAGTGTACCGGTACCCAGTGGGGGTACCTTCCGAACCAATGGCCGATCATCACGGGAGAGATCCCGCCCACGCCGACACGGGAAGGCCGCGACGCACAGCCCCCACCCTGAGCAACCTAACGGACGCTTTCCACGAACGCCGGACTCCCGGCACCACCGTGGCGAACCGTCGACGTTGAGGAACCGCCGCCGCGAGGGACGGTCAGCGGGAGGCGGCCAGGCGGCGGGCGACCTCGGTGGCCCAGTAGGTCAAGATGATGTCCGCCCCGGCCCGGGAGATCGCGGTCAGCGTCTCGTCGATCGCCCGGTCCCGGTCGATCCACCCGGCCGCCGCGGCAGCCTCCACCATCGCGTACTCGCCCGACACCTGGTAGGCCGCCACCGGTACGTCCACTGTGTCGGCCACCGCCCGCAGCACGTCCAGGTAGGCCAGCGCCGGTTTCACCATCACCGCGTCCGCGCCCTCGGCAAGGTCGAGCGCGACCTCGCGCCGGGCCTCCTCGGCCGAGCGGGCCGGATCCTGCTGGTAACCGGTCCGGTCCCCGAACTGCGGGGCGCACTCGGCAGCCTCGCGGAACGGCCCGTAGAACGCCGAGGCATACTTCACCGAGTAGGCGAGGATCGGCAGGTCGATGAAGCCCTCCGCGTCCAGCGCGGCCCGGATCGCGCCGACCTGGCCGTCCATCATCCCGCTCGGCGCGACGACCTCGGCACCCGCACGGGCCTGCGCCACGGCGATCGCGCCGTAGCGCGCCAGGGTGGCGTCGTTGTCGACCTCCCCGGAGTCGGTGAGCAGACCGCAGTGCCCGTGGTCGGTGTACTCGTCCAGGCACAGGTCCGTCATCAGGACGACGTCGCCACCGACCTCGGCGACGAGATCGGCGAGCGCGAGCTGGACGATGCCGTCCGGGTCGTCGGCGGCCGAGCCGCGGGCATCCTTCTCCGCGGGCACACCGAACAGGATGAGCCCGCCCACGCCGGCCTCGACGGCCTCGACGGCCGCCTCCCGCAGCGAGGAGCGGGTGTGCTGGACGACACCGGGCATCGAGGCCAGCGGAACGGGATCGGCCACGCCCTCCTTGACGAACATCGGCAGCACCAGGTCGGACGGGTGCAACCGCACGTTCGAGACCAGCCGGCGCAGCGCGGGCGAGCGGCGCAGCCGGCGGGGACGTGCCGTCGGGTATCCGGCTGCGGCCCCGTTCCCCCGGGCCGGCACCCTCACCGCCGCGAGCCTCGCCGTGGCTTCGGCAACCGCGCGGCGAGCGGCCCGATCTTCCCGAGCTCTTCCCGGTGTTCGGCAGCGAACTCCGCCAGCGCCCCGACAAGGGCAGAGATGGACGCCTCCGGAGCCTGCACGTCGACGCGCAGCCCGAGCTCCTGGGCAGTGGCGGCCGTCGCCGGACCGATCACGGCGATCACCGTCGTCTCGTGGGGCTTGCCGGCGATGCCGACCAGGTTGCGCACGGTCGAGGACGAGGTGAAGACGACCGCGTCGACCCGGCCGCCCTTCAGCGCCTCCCGGATGGAGGCGGGCGGCGGAGCCGCACGCACGGTGCGGTAGGCCGTCACGTCATCGACCTGCCAGCCGCGTTCCTTCAGGCCGGCGACCAGGGTCTCGGTGGCGATGTCGGCGCGCGGCAGCAGCACCCGGTCGAGCAGGTCGAGGGTGTCGTCGAAGTCCGGCCAGTCCGCCAGCAGCCCCTCGCTGGACTGCTGCCCGGACGGGACGAGATCGGGCCGGATACCGAAGGTGCGCAGCGCGTCGGCCGTCGCCTCGCCGATCGCCGCAACCTTGACCCCCGCGAACGCGCGGGCGTCGAGGCTGCGTTCCTCGACCTTCTCCTGCACCGCCTTGACCGCGTTGACCGAGGTGAAGGCCACCCACTGGTAGCGCCCGGAGACCAGACCGGTGATCGCGCGCTCCATCGGGGCGGCGGTCCGCGGGGGCTCGACAGCGATCGTCGGCACCTCCAGCGGGCTTGCGCCGTGCGAACGCAGCAGGTCGGACAGGATCGCCGCCTGTTCCTTGGTCCGCGGGACCAGCACCGTCCAGCCGAACAGCGCCCGGGTCTCCCACCAGGACAACTTGCTGCGGGTCGCGACCACCGAGCCGATGGACAGCACGACCTGGGTGATCGGGGTGGGGGCCGCGGTCAACAGCGGTGCCGTGTCCGCCTCGACCCGATCGAGCGTCGAGGTAACGGTGCGCTGGTCGGTGGTGGTGCCGTCCACGGTCACCGCGATCGGGGTGTCACCGGGCCGCCCGTGCTCGACGAGCGCCGCCGCGACCTTGCCGACCTCCGTCGGCGCCGCCGTGACCACGAGGGTGCCCGGGGTCTGGGCGAGGGCACCCCAGTCCAGGTCGCCGGGGGAGGAGATGGGCGCACCGAACCCGCCGAAGCCGCCCGGGGCACCGAGGCCCAGCGGCGAGCCGAACCCGCCGGTTCCCAGGCCACCGCCGAGCCCGCCCCCGAGACCGGCGATCGGCCGCCCGCCCAGCCGCGAGGCCCCGAACGGAGGACCGGTGAGCGGACCCACCGGCTCGCTCCCGCCGAACGGCGAGGACGCCGGCACGGTGCCCGACGACGAGAAGACCCCGGAGGTGCTGGCGAAGGTGACCGGCGCGCCCGGGGCGACCCCGGCGTAGGTCGCGACCGCGGCGCCGGTGAGGATGCCGGGCACCACCCGATAGGGGATCTTGGCCTTCGCGAGCGCCTGGGCGTCCGCGGCGCCGATGCGAGTCAGCCACGGATCGGAGGCGTAGAGCCGGACCACCTTGTCACCGGCACGGGCCCTGCTCACCACCGCGGCGGTCGCCGCCTCCGCGTCACGGACCGGCTTCGGCGCCTCGAGGTCGCCGATGCGCAACACTTCGGCGGTGAGGTTCTCCACCACCGCCGGCGCCACCTCGGGATCGGCCACCACCAGGTCGGCGGCGGCCAGGGTCTCGACCGCGAGGACGGTGAGCAGTCCGGGATCACGTGGTCCGGCACCCACCAGGGCGACCGGGGAGACGGGCTTCTTCGTTCGTCGGGTGGCCATGCTCAGCGGGTTCCCATCAGCGAGTGTGCTCCGGCGGACAGCATGTCGTCCGCGAGGCGCTGCCCGAGCGCCTCCGGGTCGACGGCGGATCCGGTGACGTCACGCCGGAGGACATCGCTTCCGTCCGGCGCGGCGACGACCGCCCGCAGGCACAGACGACCCGCGGGAGGCGCACCGCCGGCCTCCGCCGCAGCTCTTTCGGCCGGCTCCGGAAGAAGCTCGGCCAAGGCGCCGACCGGGGCAGTACAACCAGCTTCGATGCCGGCGAGGAACGCGCGTTCCGCTCTGACCGCGACGGACGACGATGCGTCATCGAGCACAAACCGTAGCAGCTCGGCGAGGCCCGTATCGACGGGCTGGCCGGCATCTGACCACGTTTCGCCACCGGTTTGTCCCGCAGCGGGACCCGAACCCGCCGCGGCGGGCACCAGAGCGCGCGCCGGGCCGGCCACGACGAGCCCGGCACCGCCCGTACACTCGATCGCCAGAGCTCCCTGACCGGGCGCGGGCAGCATCACCGTGGGTTCGAGGATCTCGGTGACGGCATCGAGCCGGTCGAGCCGCGCCAGCCCGGCGTGCGCGAGGACGACCGCGTCCACCTCACCGTCGATGGCCTTCTTCAACCGGGTGTCGACATTGCCGCGGATCGTGACGACCTCCAGCCCGAGGCCGAGAGCACACAGCTGCGCGGCGCGACGCGGAGATCCGGTCGCGATCCGGGCGCCGGCCCTGAGCTCGGCCAGGCGCCGCCCGCTCGGGGCGACCAGCACGTCCCGGGGGTCCGCCCGCGGCGGGACCGCGGCGAGCACCAGACCGGGTGGGGTGGCCGTTGGAAGGTCCTTCAACGAGTGGACCGCCAGGTCGATCTCACCAGACAGCAGGGCGTCGCGCAGCGCGCTGACGAAGACGCCGGTCCCGCCGATCTGGCTGATCTCCCCCGACGAGCGGTCCCCCGCCGTGACAATCGGCACCAGCTCGACGGCGCAGCCCACCCGCGCCCGCAGGGTGGCGGCGACCGTCCCGGACTGGGCCAGCGCCAGCGCCGAGCGCCGCGTTCCCAGCCGCAGCCGGCGACCGGCGAAACGGGCCAGCAGGTCGGCGCCGGTACTCGCC
Organism: Frankia sp. CeTa3Moorea; assembly: GCF_978021225.1. Lineage (NCBI taxonomy): Bacteria > Bacillati > Actinomycetota > Actinomycetes > Frankiales > Frankiaceae > Frankia > Frankia sp. CeTa3Moorea. Next base: position 9,823 of record NZ_CDXDOR010000088.1, read on the forward strand.
GCGCCGATGCTCGTCGGATCGGTACTTGTCGGATCGGTACTCGTCGGGTCGATCCCCGTCACGAACGCTCCAGCAGATCAAGGTCAGGCGCGGACACCACGGCGGGCACCTCTCGCGGCAGATCGAACAGTTCCCGCAGGGCCTCGGCGTAGGCGTCTCCGCCGGGCGCCCCGGCCAGCTCCTGCACCCGCACGGTCGGGGCGTGCAGCAGCTTGTCGACG
>NZ_CDXDOR010000088.1:10068-17198 GCF_978021225.1 Frankia sp. CeTa3Moorea
CCGGACCGAGCCCTCCACCAGGCTCCACTCCCGATCGTCGAGGTCGGGCAGGCGGGTGTGCAACCGGGCGAGCTCGCTACGCACCACAGCGGCGGCGTGGGCCCGCAGCGCGACGACGGTCGGCGCCACCCGGCCCGCCTGCCGGCGGTCGAGGAAGCTCGCGACCTCGGCGGCGACCAGCGCGCGGACCGCCTCCACATCGTGCGTCACCTGGGCGCCGTCCAGCGCGATGCGCAGTGCGTCCAGGTCGATCAGACTCACCCCGGGCAGCTCGCGCACCCCCGGGTCGATGTCGTGCGGCAGGGCCAGATCGAGGAAAACCAGCGGGCGCCCTGCCCGGCCGGGCAAGGCCGCGGCAACCAGCTCGTGCTCGACAACGAGACCGCTCGCGCCGGTCGAGGAGATCACCAGGTCCGCCATGGTGATCTCGTGGGCCAGGTCGGTGAGACCGACGACCCGGGCCTCGTGGGCCTCGGCGACGCGGGCCGCCCGGGCGGCGGTCCGGTTCGCGATCACGACCTCCCCGGCGCCGGCTCGCCGGACGGTCTGCGCGGCCAGCGATCCCACCGCCCCGGCACCGATGAGCAGCACCCGGGCCCCGGCCAACGGCGGGGGTTCGGACGTCACGGCGTGCCGCGGTCCCTCGGCCGCGGCTCCTCCCCCGTCCAGCGCCCGCCCGCCCGGCGGCGCCACCGGCACGGCCGGAACCTCGCTGTGGAGGCCCAGACCGGAGGCGGCCAGCCGGACACCCACCGAGACGATGGATGCGCCAGCGGCATCGATGGACGTCTCGGAGTGGGCCCGCTTGCCGACCCGCAGCGCGGCCTGGAACAGGCCGGACAGCGCGCTGCCCGCCACCCCGGCGGCCTGACCGGCCCGGAAGGCCGTGCGTACCTGACCGAGGATCTGGCTCTCCCCGACGAGCATGGAGTCCAGGCCGCACACCACCGAGAACAGGTGCCCGATGGCCCGCGCCTCGTGGTGGACGTACAGGTGGCCGGCGAGATTACCGAGGTCGATCCCACAGATCCGGCTGAGCTGGTCGGAGATGTCGGCGACTCCGCCGTGGAAGGTCTCGACCTCGGCATAGATCTCGATGCGGTTACACGTCGAGAGCACCACCGCCTCGCTGACGTGGGTGCCCTCGGCCAGATCGTGCAGGACCTTCGGGACCTCCTCGGCCGAGACCGAGGTGCGTTCGAGCAACGACGTGGGCGCGGTCTGGTGGTTGAGCCCGACCACCAGGAGGCTCACGACGCCTCACCTCCGGCCATCAGCGCTCCCGCGGCCGGCAGCGTCCCGCGCGTCGGCGGCGTCCTGTGGGTCGGCGATCCAGGCTCCGGGGTGTGCTCCAAGCGCGCCGCACCCGGTTCCCCCTCCCGATCATCCCGGGTCGGCCGACCGTCCCGAGCCATCCCGGCCGGACGAGCTGCCCCCGCCGGACGAGTCACGCCTACTTGCCGAGTCACCCGCACGACCTCATCCGCATCGGTCTCCAGCCTGTCCGCGGAGGGCTCCGTCCCGTCCGCGCTCGTCACCCCGTCCAGGCCCGTCACCCCGTCCAGGCCCGTCACCCCCCGCGCGGCGAGGACGTCGTCGCCGCCTGGCACCGCCTCGCGTGCCGAGGGCGCCCGCCGCGCCGAGCGCGCCCGGCGCGCCGGCACGGCGTCACGCCCGGAGCCGGCGCCCGGTGTGGATCTCGCGCCCCGTCTCGGTGATGTGTCCCGTGCCGGCGACGGATGTTTGCGTGCTTCATGGAACGAGAGGATCTGCAGTTCCACGGCGAGGTCGACTTTACGCACGTCCACACCGTCGGGTACCGAAAGCACCGTGGGAGCGAAGTTGAGAATGCTGGTGACCCCGGCAGCGACCAGACGGTCACACACCCCCTGCGCCGCGGCGGCCGGCGTGCAGATCATCCCAATCGTGACCTGACCCTGGACGATCACCTGTTCGAGATCGTCGACGGGACTGACGACAACCTCACCGACCCGCTCGCCGACCCGCTCGGGATCCGCGTCGACCAGGGCCACAATCCGAAAGCCCCTGGCATAAAAGCCGCCGTAACCCGCCAGGGCGTGGCCGAGGTTGCCGACTCCCACCAGCACGACCGCTCTGTCCTCGGTGAGGCCCAGTTTCGCGGCGATGCAGTCGAGCAGGACATCCACCTCGTAGCCGACGCCCCGCGTGCCGTAGGAACCGAGATGGGACAGATCCTTGCGGACCTTGGCCGGAGTGACTCCGGCGGCGGCCGCGAGCGTGTCCGAAGACACAGTGTGAACCCCGCTTTCCGCGAGTGTCGCCAGCACGCGGAGGTAGAGCGGAAGCCGCGCGACCGTCGCCTCCGGGACCTCGGAGGAACGCCTGGAAGCCGCGTCACTACGTGTGCGTCGCCGGATCACCGCCGGGCGACGCCGTGGCTGACTCATCCGCGGCTCCGATCTCTAGGCGCGCGGTTACGCCCGGAGCTATGGGCCCGAATCCGTGGCCCCGCCGACACCCGGCGTGCGGTAGTCCCGGCGTACGGTAGTCGGCGCCACAAGTCGGCTGTCCTCGGGCAGTGTACGACTTCGTGAAGGGATTCACGAAGTGCTGAGGAGAACCGGCCCCCTGATCAGCGACCGCCCTCGGCGGGGCGCAGCGCCCACCGGCCGCCGGCGAGCGCCCGCCGCAGCCGGTCCTCCTCCACCCGCCAGTAACCGTGTTCCCGGCCGTCGAGCAGGATGACCGGCACCCGGTCGCCGTAGGCGTCGGCAAGCTGGGGATCGGCGTCGACATTGGCCTCCCGCCACCCGACCTGCTCCTGCTCGGCGACCCGGCCGACCGCCGCCCGCGCGGTATCGCACAGATGACATCCCGTCCGAGTGAGCAGTGTGATACGCACACCGTCGTGGCCGGAATCCGCCCGTTCCAACCCGTCGTCCATTCCACGATGGTAGGCGCGATCCCGGTCGCTGCCGAGTGGCTTCCCGAACCGCTCGAGCGGGACCGAGGTCCGCTCAGGGGCCCGACCCCGACGTGCGGTCCGGTCCGGGCCTCGCCGGGAGACGCCCCTGCCTGCACCCGGACGATCTCCGACTTTCCGCGGCCCCTCCTCCGGCTACACTCAGCTACTAACGGAACCATGTGCGCCGGGCCTCCCGGCCCGCCTTGCCGCGACCGCACCCTCCGGAGCCCGGGCTGTGACCGAATGCACGCTCGCCGACCTCGCCGCCGGCCTCGTCGCCCCGCGCCGCGGCCTGGATGCAGCGCGGGGACCGTCGGTCCCGCTCCTCCCGCTCCTCCCGCTCCTCAGGAGGGACGGGATCCGCGCCCTCCTACCCCGGCTGTCCGGGACCGGACGGCCAACCGCCCCCACGGCGTCGGGATCCACGGTGCCGGCCGGGCCGAGCCGCGCGGCGGGGACGGACCCGGCGGCGGCCACGACGACGGTGGCGGCCTGGCCCGTGGGATCCGCCCGGCATCCCGGCCCCCTCCACCGGCAGGATGCGATGTCCCCGGTGGGCGCCAGGGAGGACCGCGAGCGGGTCGGAGACCCTCCGGGCGATCCGGCCGACGACGACCGGACGGCGCTCGTCTCCCGGGCCCGGCGAGGTGACGTCGACGCCTTCGGGCTGCTCTACGACCGGTACGCCGACCTCGTGTTCCGATACGCGCTGTACCGGCTGGGCGGGGATCCGGTGGCCGCCGAGGACATCGTCAGCGAGACCTTCCTGCGTGCCTTCCGCTCAATCGGCACGTTCCGGTGGCAGGGGCGGGACATCGGTGCCTGGTTCATCACCATCGCTCGCAACCTGCTGGTCGATCAGGCCCGCTCGGCGCGGTGCCGGTTCGAGATCCCGACGGCGGACATCCTCGCCGCAGCCGAGCACCGGGCCACGGCGCTGACGGTACCGAGCCCCGAAGAGTCGATCCTGGCCGTGCTGACCCGCCGCGAGCTGCTCGACGCCGTCCGCGAGCTGCGCCCGGACCAGCAGGAGTGCGTCGCGCTCCGGTTCCTCGAAGGGCTGTCGGTCCGCGAGACCGCGCTGGCCATGGGCCGTAATGAGGGGGCGGTCAAATCCTTGCAATTCAGAGCAATTCGTACACTTGCCCGCGCCCTTCCCGCAACAGACACGGCCTGGCCTCCGGGCCCCTCGCCGTGAGCGATATCCCAGATCACGTCGCAACCGCGGCCCGGTCGTTTTCCATCGGCACTTTCGCGCCGTCACGTTCGAGCGGCGGCCGCCGCGAAGTCGTACCGCACCGTACTCTGACGGCGTGCCGGCGAACCATGGCGTGGATCGCGGCGCGCGGAGGTGGCGACGAGGGGTGGGCGGCGGCCCCGGTCATTTCCCGAGCCGAGCCCTTGCTCCGCCCCGGACAACATGGAGAGTTGACGATGAGGGTGCGACGACGCAGGGACCTGGCCACGACGAGGCAGGCCGCCGAGGCCGCCGCGATCGCCGCCTTGAAGGTCGCGGCCGAGGAGGTTCCGCGGGCTCCGCTGGACGAGTCGGCGGCCGCGTTCTTCGACGTGGACAACACCATGATGGCGGGCGCCTCGATCTTCTACTTCGCCCGCGGCCTGGCCGCCCGGGACTTCTTCAACTCGCGTGACCTGATCCGGTTCGGCTGGCAGCACATCACCTACCGGCTGCGTGGGCTCGAGGACCCGAACGGCATCCGGGACGCTCGGGAGACCGCGCTCGCCTTCGTCGCCGGGCGCACGGTGGCCGAGATCGTCCGTTACGGCGAGGAGATCTACGACGAGCGGATGGCCGAGCAGATCTACTCGGGCACGCACGCGCTCGCCCAGCAGCACCTTGACGCGGGCCAGCGAGTGTGGCTGGTCACGGCCACCCCGGTCGAGCTCGCCTCGGTCATCGCCCGGCGACTGAACCTCACCGGCGCCCTCGGCACGGTCAGCGAGGTCTCCGCCGAGGGCACCTACACCGGCCACCTGGTCGGCGGTCTGCTGCACGGCCAGGCGAAGGCCGAGGCCGTGCAGGCGCTCGCCGAGCGGGAGGGTCTGGACCTGTCCCGGTGCTGGGCCTACTCGGACTCGATCAACGATCTGCCCATGCTCTCCCTGGTGGGCCACCCGGTCGCGATCAACCCGGATCCGGACCTGAAGACCGTGGCCCGGGAACGCGAATGGCCGATCAAGGACTTTCGCACGGCCCGCAAGGCAGCCAAGATCGGCATTCCGACGGCAGCCGGGGTGGGCGCGCTCGCCGGCGGGGTCGCCGCCGGCATGGCGTTGCGGCGCCGGGCCGCGGGCGCCTAGAGCACCTTCGGTGCCGGGAAAGAACCTAGAAGAACACCGAGCGGCGCTGCATCAGCAGGCTGTACAGCGTATGCTGGATGGTCTCCCGGATGCGGTCGGTGAGCTCGAACACCAGCATCGGGTCGTCCGCCGCCTCAGCGGTGTACGTCTTCGTCGGGACCGGCTCCCCGAACTCGATGATCCATTTGGATGGAAGCGGGATGAACCCCAGCAGGCCGAGCCACGGGAAGGTCGGTGTAATCGGCAGGTAGGGCAGCCCGAGCAGGCGAGCGAGCGACCTCGCGTTGCCGATCATAGGATAGATTTCTTCGGCTCCGACGATCGTGCACGGAATGATCGGCGCACCCGTCCGCAACGCGGCCGAGACGAACCCTCCGCGCCCGAACCGCTGCAACTTGTACCGCTCACTGAACGGCTTGCCGACGCCCTTGAAGCCCTCCGGCCAGACCCCGACAAGGTGCCCGGTATTCAGCAGGTGTTCCGCGTCAGCCTGACACGCCAGGGTGTTGCCGATCTTACGAGCCAGCGGGGCCAGGAACGGCACCGCGAACACCAGGTCGGCGGCGAGCATGCGCAGGTGGCGATGGGCCGGATGATGATCGAGGATGGCCACAGCCATCATCAGCGCGTCCATTGGCAGGGTGCCCGAGTGATTGGCCACCACCAGAGCGCCACCCGTGTCCGGGATGTTCTCCAGCCCCCGGGTCTCGACCCGGAAGTAGTCCCGGTAGATCGGCCGCAGCAGCGGAGCGACGACGTGTTCGGTGAGGTCCGGGTCAAACCCGTGCTCGTCGACGACGTAGTCGCCGGTGATGCGCCGCCGCAGAAAGGCCAGCGATCCCGCGAGGGCCGTCTCCAGATCACCGGGTTCGGCCACCGGCGGTGGCGCACCGTCCGTCCCGGACCGCCGTCGGGCCCGGCACCGGCGGTGGGACCCGTCGTCGGGTCGGACGGCCCACCCGCCGCCGACCGGCTGTCGGTCAGCGTCGCCTCGGCACCGTTGAGCGAGGAGCGAGGGGATGCGGCGGCCGCGGCGGCTGGACCGAGGAAGACCGCGCCGGGGGAAACCCCGTCGAGAAAAGCCGGGTCGTGGGAAGCCGGGTCGTGGGAAGCCGGGTCGTGGGAAGCCGGGTCGGCCGCGGCGGATTTCCAAGGCATGATCTGCGCTTCACCCCGGGATTCGTCACCTTCCATCACGTGTTCCGCCTCCCCCTTGTCCGATCCCGCATCTGGCGGGCCGCAACCGCCCCCCATCACCGTGTTCCCACCAACCGGCGTCGGGCCAGCGAGTCGAGCATCCTGTGCTCGGCCCGGGAGATCAGATCGTGGTCGATGGTGAACCGGAGCCCGCGCTGGCGGACGAAACTGTCGAAGGTCTCCACCGTCGAGTACCGGGGCCGGTAACCGAAGATCTCCTTCAGTCGGGTCGTGTCCACGGCCCGGCCGTGCGCGAGAAAGTCGAGCTGCTCAGCGGAGAAGTCGACGAGCCGCAGCCGCCGGGCGACCCCGCCCAACATCCCGATCATGGGGAACGGCACCGGCGTGAACGGCCGACCCGCTCGGCGGATCGCCTGCGAAAGCAGGAGCACACCGTCCCCGGCCACGTTGAACGTCCCCGGGTGGGCGCCGCGGGTCGCGCGCATCAGCACGGCCAGCGCGTCATCGGAGTGCAACAGCTGGATGCGGGGGTCGAAGCCAAGGACCGTGGGAACCAGCGGAAGGTCCAGATAGCGCGCGAGCGGGCTGTCGATCTGCGGACCGAGGATGTTGGTGAACCGCAGCACGGTTACCGCGATGTCGGGACGTCGCCGGCTGAATCCACGCACGTAACCCTCGACCTCGACGGCGTCCTTGGCATAGC
>NZ_CDXDOR010000088.1:17667-21265 GCF_978021225.1 Frankia sp. CeTa3Moorea
CGCGCGGCTCGGTGTCCTCCGTAAACAGCGCAGGGTCGCGAGCGGACGACCCGTAGATCGACGTCGTGGACTTCACTACCAGCTTGGTGACACTGGGCGCCTTCTGACACGCGGCCAGCAGCTGCATCGTGCCGATGACGTTGATTTCCTTCATCGCGGTCCGTCCACCCGCACCGAGCGGCGTGGCGATCACGTTCAGGTGCAGCACCGCATCAATCTCCGTGGTAGAAATCACCTTTGCGATCAACGGATGCCGGATGTCCGCGCGCACGAACTGGGTCCGCCCGAGGTCGCTGGTGGGAGCAGTGGTATCGACCCCGACAACGGCTTCGACCCCCGGGTCAGCCGCGAGCGCCATCGCCACCTGCGCCCCCAACGGCCGCGCTACACCGGTCACCAACACACGGCGTGGTCTCATGGCAGTCTCCCGCAACGCCCGCATGGTCCAGTCCGGCACCCGGACCGGATGGCCGGGCGGCCGGGCAGCCCGAACCAGGCCGACCGGAGCACGCCACCGTTCCCCGGGGCCGAAGGCCACGATGTCCGGCCGAGGAAGGTTCACGCGGTCCGATCGTGGGCTCATCGTACGCCCATCCCTCGACCGCTCACTGCGCAGCGTAAGGCCAGCCGCGCACATCGACTACGAAGAGCGGGGAAAAAATAACCCGTCCAAGCCGGAGGAGGATCGACGCCGGCCAGGCCCGGTGCCGCTGCCGCCGCTGCCGGCCCAGCGGTGATGCCGGCATCACCGCTGGGCCGGCAGCGGGAGATCCCGGATGGAGCGTCCCGGTGACGGGCTCCTCGGCAGTTGTGCCACGACGACCGCGTCCTGGCGCCGCAGCCGCAGCAGGTCGGCCGCTCGCCCACAGTTTACCGCGATCATCACCCGACGCAACGCATCCTCGCACAGGGTAACTCCACCGCGAGGCACATCGCCGTAGGTATACGTGAACGTGAGCCGCATGACGCGGTTGCCGGCGCGGACCTCGACCAGATCTCCCAACAGAATGCCAGCGGCCTCCAACTCGGCCCGGGTCATGTTGAGCGAGAGGTTGCCGAAGTGGTCGACGGACACGACCTCGCCGTGCACATGGTCGTCGTCGACGCTGCACGCCCGCGGCTGGAAACGCGTGAGCGTGCCGGGGTCGAGCCGGGGGCCGACGTCGGTGAGGGCGAGTCCGGCAGCAAGCCGGGCCGCGACCGGCGCATAGACGTCCCGTCCCCGGAACACCGCGGTGGGCAGCGGCAGCCACAGCTCCCGGTTGGAGATCTCGTGCACCGCGGCGACGCCACCGAGCGCCTCCCAGGCCAGCGACGCCACGCCGTTGTCCGGGCAGACGAAGGCCGAGCCGTCCGTGCTCCGGATCGCCACGCCACGGGTGTAACCGTCGGCATCGAGCCGCTCCACGACGACGAGATGAACCCCTATCGGAAGATAACCGATCGCGCCGACCAGGGTGACGGCCGCATGCCCGACGTCCTGCGGCGCGATGGCGTGGCAGACGTCGAGGACGCGCGCCGACGGGGCGTGCCGCGCGATAACCCCGTGACACACCCCTACAGAGGCATCGTCGACGCCGTAGTCGGACAGGAAATTGATCCACGATCCCGTCATGCCGTCTCCCTGGCTGCGGGCCGGCCACGCTGCCACCCGAGGGAAACAGTCTGCCACACGGTAACAGTTACAGCACGCAAAGCCACATGCTACGAGACGACATGGCGGTACGAACTCGTGGCGTGCGAGGTGGACGCCGGACGCTGGGGACCGCGGATCGGCCGACTACCTCCAGGTGCGACCGGACTCCCGAGTACGCCCCACCCCCCGGTGGGCGACCCGCGTACTGGTGCGCTACCTACTTCCTGTCAGCGGCCTGACTTCCTGTCAGCGGCCTACTTCTTGTTGCGGCGCTGAACGCGCGTCCGCTTCAGCAACTTGCGGTGCTTCTTCTTGGCCATCCGCTTACGACGCTTCTTGATGACAGAACCCACGTACCCGACCGATCTATGTTGAGGAAGTTACCGGGCGAGCCTACCCGCCACGGCGGGCAACCATCGGAGCCCAGGCACTCCGGTACCCAGGTGCTCCGGTACCCAGGTGCTCCGGTACCCCGGTACCCCGGTACCCGGGTGCTCTCAACCACGGCCGAGTTCCCGCGACCGACTGCTCGCCGCCTCCAGGGCGTCCATGAGCGCCGCGCGCACACCGCGACGGTCCAGCTCCCGCAGCGCCGCGATCGTGGTCCCGGCCGGCGAGGTGACGGCCTCCCGCAACAGCGCCGGATGCTCGCCGCTCTCGCGCAGCATCCGCGCCGAGCCCAGAGCGGTTTGGGTCATGAGTTCCGCGGCCAGGGTCCGGGGCAGCCCGAGGAGCACACCCGCCTCGATCATCGCATCGACAAGGTAGAAGAAGTACGCCGGTCCGCTACCGGACAGGGCCGTCACCGCGTCGAGCTGGGACTCCGCCACCCGCGTCACCCTGCCGACCGGCGTCAGCAGGGCCTCTGCCGTGGCAAGGTGCTCCTCCTCGGCGTAGCGGCCCCCGCAGATCGCCGACATCGCCTCCCCGACGAGCAGCGGGGTGTTCGTCATCACCCGGACTACTGGGGGAAGCGAAGGTAGCCGCTCCTCGAGAAGATCAGTGGTGATGCCCGCCGCCAACGACACCACGAGCGTCCCGTTCGCCACAACCGACCCGATCTCGGCCAGCAGGGTCCCGACGTCCTGGGGCTTCACCGCGATGATCAGAACATCCGCCTTGGCGGCGGCCACCGCCGGCGCCTGCACCTCGACGCCGTGACTCGCCACGATCTCACCAGCTCGGTCGGCATCACGTTCGGCCACGACGATGTCCTGAGCGGCATGTCCGGACCGCAGCAGCCCCGACAGCATCGCCCCGCCGAGCCGTCCCGCCCCCATGACCGTAACGATCATGACCATCCTTCCCTTCCACCCGCTTCTACCCCGGTCTGGAGGTTACGGCGCCCTCGGGCGGCCAGCGGAACGCGGATCCCGGCCCACCGTCGTGCGCGGGCTATCAGCCGTAGCCCGACTGGCGATCGGCTCCGCGTCGCCCGTCGTACTCGAGCCGGCGTTCGTGGCCACCCCAGTGGCCGGGTTCGTGACCCGTCCAGAGCTCGTGTCGCGTCCAGGGCTCGTGACGTTCACCTTGCCGGCCGGCGACGGATCGAGGATCGTAGATTATTTTCGGCGGTGTATGGGCGGTCCGTGGCCGCCGGCCGCTGCGCCTCCTCGCCGCCGTTCTGCCGGCCTCGCACCGCCCACGACAGGTCGGCGGTCTCGGTGAGTCCGTACCCATACCCCGGCCAAGGACGGGCGTAGCCCTCATCGATCCATTCATCGGCATCGGCCGGGCCAGCCGCCGGTTGATCGGACCCGACCTCGTACGACGACCAGCCACCGTCGTCCGACCGGTTACCGTCCGACCAGCCGCCCTGCGACCGGGCCCCGGGCGGATCGCCGGGCCGGTCGCGATCCAGCCGATCAGACTGACCGATCGCGGCCGGCGCGGGCCCACGGGGGGTGTCGGCCCACGGGGGTCGGGCACGCTGCGCGGGCTTCTCCACGAACCGGTTCGAGA
>NZ_CDXDOR010000089.1:0-20748 GCF_978021225.1 Frankia sp. CeTa3Moorea
GTCCCACCCGGCCGGACCAGCCCGCGGGCGGTCCCCCGACCGGGGTGGGACGGGTGGGGCCACGGGGTCGGCGGCGGTCTCCGCGCGGCTGCGTGGCGCCCCGAACACTCCGACCGCACGGTGGCGGCGGATCTGGGCGGCGACCGAGCCGGCGCCGCGCCCCGGGTCGCGTTCCCCCTGGCGGCGTTAGAACCGGGCCGCGGCTTAGCCCGGCGAGGTCGAGGACGGCCAGGAGGTACCAGTCCGGTTCGGTGCGCGCGCGGTGGATCAGGCGGGAGGCCAGTGCGTTGCCGTGCCCGGCGGCGACCATGGCCGCGTCGTCGAGGACGACGTGCAGGGTGCCCGTCACTGGGCCGTCGCCTGATCCTGGCCCAGGCGACGGTCGAGTTCGGCGTCCAGCCGCGTGGTGGCGTCGGCCACGCCGGTCTCCTCTCACTCCTCCCCAAGGATACGGGTACGCCTACGTAACCGTTTCCTTCTGCATCGACGCCCAGGGCGGCCTATGACAAGCAAACTTGACTTGATGGAAAGTCAGCTTTACATTCATGCCATGATCGATAAGATGCGGCAGGACAACGTGACACGCGCCGCCCGCAGGGCGATCTTCCTGGACGGTCTCCCCGTCGCCACCCTCGGAGGGATCGCTCTGGCCCTGGGCAGCGACCCCGACCAGACCGCCGCCCAGGAAGCCTGGTGGCTGGGGGTCAGCGGCGCGTTCACGCTCGCCGTGGCATGGGTACTGCTGCGCGCCTTCCGCCGCGCCGACGAGTACCAGCGCAAGATCCAACTGGAGAGTATGGCGATTGCCTTCGCGGCAGTCCTGGTAGGGCTTCAGCTAGCCGCCCTGCTCGACGCCGCCGGCATCGTCCAGCTACGCCAGCTCACCCAGATAATCACCATCGGCGGCGTGGCGATGTGGCTGCTGATCGCAGAGCTACGCACCCGTCTACGCCGATGAAGAACCGGCTGCGCGTGCTGCGGGCGGAACGCCGGTGGAGCCAGGCCGACCTGGCCGACCGATGCCGGGTATCCCGGCAGACCATCAACGCGATCGAGACCGAACGGTACGACCCCAGCCTTCTCCTGGCCTTCACCCTCGCCGACATCTTCAGCCTGGCCATCGAGGAGATCTTCATCCCCGACCGGTCAGGGACAACCACCGCCACCGACCGGCCCTGAGCTCGACTGTTACGAGCACGGTTTTCGTCCCGGTCCCGGCCAGGCCGTCGCGCAGTCGGACGCAGGCGTCGACGACGGCTGCGCCCGCAATCGGAGCCCATGGCATGGCGACGATCCAGTGCTGGAGGTCGACCAGCACGAGCGCGGTTTTCCCGCCTGGCCGGAGGCCGGGCAGGTCAGACCCTCCTTAACGGCCGCCTTCCAGGTAGGCGCCGGTGTCGAACGCGTACAGGGTGCCGGCGCGGGTGGCGATGAGGATGCGCCGCTGGTCGAGCCAGGTGAGGGCGGTGGCCGGGGCGTCGAGGTCGAACCGGTGCGCCGGTCGGGCGGGGCGGCCGGGCGCGGCGGCGGTGACGCGCCACAGCGCGGCGGTGGCGTCGGCGCCGCAGGTGGCCAGGCCGGCGCCGGTCGCGGGCTGCCAGGCGAGCGCGGTGATGGTGTCGTGACCGCGCAGCAGCCGGGGCTTGCTGCCACCGGGGCCTTTGCCGGCGAAGTCCCAGACGGTGACGTCGGGGGCGCCGTTGTTGGCGAGCCATCGCCCGGTGGGGTCGAACGCCAGCTGGGTGACCTTGCCCAGGTAGCCCGGCATCTCCAGGTCCTGCCGGTCGCGGGTGCGCCAGATGTGCACGCTGCGGTCCTGGTTGCCGGTGCAGACCCACCGGTCGTTGGCGCCGACGGCGATCGCGAGGTGCGAGCCCGGGTAGCGCAGGTGTTCGACCGGGTCGGTGCTGTGCCGGGCGTAGCGGTAGGCGCCGCCGTAGGCGGCGGCGACGACCTCGCGGCCCGCCCGCAGCCAGGCGAGGTCGGTGACGGTGCTGGGCGCCGGGCCGGTGCACCACAGCAGGCTGCCGTCGGCGGCGTGCACCCGGACGTGCCGGCCGCAGGCGACCGCCACCCGGTTGGCGCCGTACCAGCGGGCGCGGGCGGACCAGCCGGCCGTGCCGGACGGGCTGTGCTGCTGGCCGGTGGTGTGCCACAGCCGGTAGCCGGTGGGGCCGGTCAGCGCCAGGTGGGCACCGTCGGGGGAGAACGCGGCGTCGAGCAGGCCGCCGTCGACCGACAGGGAGGCGGCGGGCTCACCGGTGTCGGCCTGGTGGATGGCGCAGGTCCCGTCGGCGCCGGCCACGGCGAGCAGCCCGCCGGCCGCGCTCACGGCGACGGGGGTCTCGTCGATCCTGGCCTGCCACAGCGGGGCTTCGATGGTCGCGGTGCTCATGCGGCGGTGGTGAGGCAGGCGGTGAACCCGGCCTCCAGTTCGGCGCGGTCGAGGTTGCGGCCGATGAAGACCAGCCGGTTGGTGCGTGGTTCGTTCTCGCGCCAGGGGCGGCAGGTGTCGCCGTCGAAGAGCATGTGCACGCCCTGGAAGACGTACTGGCGGTCGTTGCCGGCCAGGGCGAGGATGCCTTTGGACCGGAAGATGTCCACGCCCTTGTTCGCGAGGAGCTTGCCGAGCCAGGCGTTAAGCTTGTCGATGTCGACGTCACCGGGGGTGTCGATGCCGACCGAGGTGACGGTGGCGTCGTGCTGGTGGTCGGTGCTCTGCAGGAACTGCGGGTCGGTCTGCAGGACGCGGGAGAGGTCGAACGCGCCGACGTCGAGGATGGCAGCCAGGTCGATCTTCGCGTGCTGCGCCGGGATGATGTCGGCGAGGGCGTTGATCTGCCGCAGCCGGGTCTGGATGCCGCCCAGCTGGTCGGGGTCGACCAGGTCGGTCTTGTTGAGCACGAGGCGGTCGGCGAAGGCGACCTGCTCGACGGCCTCGTTCTCCACCCCGTCGGGTTTGACCTCGTCGAGGTGGGTGAGGATGTGCCTGGCGTCGACGAGGGTGATGATCGCGTCCAGGCGCAGCTGGCCGCGGATCTCGTCGTCGACGAAGAAGGTCTGCGCCACGGGCGCGGGGTCGGCCAGGCCGGTGGTCTCCACCAGGATCCGGTCGAAGCGGTCGCGGCGGCGCATCAGCGTGCCGAGGATGCGGATGAGATCCCCGCGCACGGTGCAGCAGATGCAGCCGTTGTTCATCTCGAAGATTTCTTCTTCGGCGTCCAGGACGAGGGCGTCGTCGACGCCGAGCTCGCCGAACTCGTTCTCGATGACGGCGATGCGCAGGCCGTGCTGTTCGCTGAGGATGCGGTTGAGCAGGGTGGTCTTGCCGGAACCGAGAAAACCGGTCAGCACGGTGACGGGTACCCGGGTATCAGTCATTCTTTTTCTCCTTCGGGTGACAGGGCGGCGCGAACGGACTCGGCGGTCAGCTCGGCCATCGGCTGGTGCAGCGTCCAGCGGCGCGTCGGCGCGCCCGCGGACAGCACGGCAATGACGGTTTCCACAGGTGGGCAGCCCGGCTCGGCGCAGGCCAGCTGCTGGATGACCACCGTGTGGCTGTCGTCCAGCAGCAGCATGTCGCGGACGACCGCCTTGAGGGCGGCGGCGTTGGCCCGGCCGGTGCCGTCGGGCCGGCCGGCGGGGCGGATGGGGCCGGCCAGTGGGGTTGTCGGCTTGGTGGTCAGGATGTTCTCCCTTGGCCGGTGGTGGTTTGGTCGCAGCCGGCCAGCGGCACACGCCCATGGCCGGTGCGGGTGCCGGGGCGGGCGGCGCGGGTCAGCGCGGCGGTGGCGACCTCGGTGACCGCGAGCACCCCGACCACGGGGCCGGCGGGCAGGCCGAGGTGGTAGCTGGCCAGCAGCCCGACCAGCCCGGCGGTGACGCCGAGGCCGGCGGCCAGCAGCAGGACGCGGTGCAGGCGGCTGGACAGCAGCCGGGCGGCGGCGGCCGGGGCGATGCACAGCGTCAGCGCCATCAGGACTCCGACGGTGGTCAGGCCGATCACGACTACGAGGCCGAGCCCGAGGATGACCGCGGTGTCGACCAGGCCGGTGCGCACGCCGAGGGTGCGGGCGTGGCCCGGGTCGAAGGTGGTGGCGACCAGCAGCGGCAGGCATCCCGCGGCCGCGGCGACGACCAGCGCGGCGACCGCCAACTCGATGATCACATCGGTGGTGGTGACGGTCAGCGGGTTGCCGAACAGCACGTGCGAGAGGGCACGAGGCTCGGTGCTTTGCGATACCCCGATCACCCCGAGGGCGAACAGTCCCTGCCCGACCACCCCGATGGCGCTGTCCTCCGGCAGCCGAGCCCGGACCACCAGCACGGCGACCAGCAGCGCCATCACCGCCGCCGCGACCAGCCCGCCGGCCAGCAGGGAGGCGCCGAGCAGCGCGGCGGCGGCGACGCCGGCGAGGATGGCGTGGCTCATCGCGTCGGTCAGGTACACCAGGCGGCGGCTGGTGGCCCACACCCCGGCGACCGGTGCGGCCACGCCGACGGCCAGGGTGGTGACCAGGGCGCGCTGCATGAACGGGTACCCCAGTGGCCCGGTCAGCCAGCCGAGGCCACTCACGCCGGCGCCCCGCGGCCGGCCGCGACCGGCAGCGGGGCGCCGGCGGGCAGCACCTGGCCGGCGGGCCCGTCGGCGAGTACCGCCCGGTCGATGACCACTGCCCGGTCGAACAGGCCACGGGCCAGGTGCAGCTCGTGCAGCGCGCAGCAGACCGCGATGCCGCCGGTGGCCAGCTCGGTCAGCGCGGCCAGCAACGCGCTGACGCTCGCGGCGTCCAGGCCGTCGCACGGCTCGTCGAGCAGCAGCACGTCCGGTTCCTGCGCCAGGGCGCGGGCCAGCAGCAGCCGCTGCGCCTGTCCCCCGGACAGCTCGCCCACCGGCCGGTCCGCCAGGGAATGCAGATCCATGCGTAACAGGGCCGCCTCGATGGCGCGGCGGTCCGCGGCGGCTGGCCGCCGCCACCACCGCCGCGGGGAAAGCCGGCCGGTCGCCACCGCCTGGCGGACCGAGATGGGCAGGTCCCAGCGCGGGGTGGCGCGTTGCGGCACGAACGCCACCCGCACCTCGCTCGCCCCCCGCAGTTCGGTGCGCCGGTGGTGGCATGCCGTCGCCTGGCGGGTGACGGTGCCCTCGTGGGGGGTGAGGCCGGCGAGGGCGCGCAGCAGGGTGGACTTGCCGGCGCCGTTGCGCCCCACGAGGGCGACCAGCTCCCCGGCCGCCAGGGCCACGTCCACGTCTTCGATCGCGGTGACCCGCCCGTACCGCACGGTCAGGCCGCGCGCCTGCAGCACCGGCGGGTTCACCGGCACTCCAGGCCGGTGTGCAGGCGCTGCCCGTTGCCGCGCATCACGCTGAGGTAGTCCTGACCGGCACCCAACGCCTTGCCTGGGTCGAACTCCAACGCGGCGAGCAGGTCCACCCGGGCGCCGATCGCCGTGGCGACGGTCCTGGCCAGATCGGGTGGCAGCGCCTCCTCGAAGAACACCGTGTGTACCCCGGCCGCCCGGGCCGTGTCGGTGATCTCGGCGAGGGTCCTGGCGTCCGGCTCCGCGTCCGGCGACAACCCGGCGATCGGGATCTGCCGCAGCCCGTACCGGTCGGCCAGGTACCCGAACGCGGCGTGCGAGGTCACGATCGCCGTCTGCGCGCAGCCGGTCAGGCCCGCCCGCAGAGCCGCGCCCAACCCGTCGAGATCACGCCCGAGTGTGGCCAGGTTTGCCCGGTAGCCCGCGGCGTGCTCGGGATCGGCGTCGGTGTAGGCGGCGGCGACCACGCCGGCCATCGCCTTCATCCGCACCGGATCCAGCCAGACATGTGGGTCCTTGTCGCCAGAAACAAAAACCATTTTCAACAATACTCTACCGGGTGACTGCAGGTGGAGTCGGGGACCGCGGACCGTACTCAGGTCCCCCGGATTCGCCGGCCGAGGGCCGCCGGGCGCCGGGCCCGGGTGAGCAGGCCGAGGAGCGCCAGCGCGGCGAGGGCCATGACGACCAGGCCGTACCCGCGGGCGGTGGGCAGCAGCCCGTGGTGGGTGACCAGGTAGCCGGCGACGACCGCGGGGACGCCGAAGGCGAGGTAGCACAGCACGTAGACGGTCGAGAGCAGGCCGGCGCGTTCGTGCGGGGCGACCAGGGGGATCAGGACGCGCAGGCCGCCCTGGAAACTGGCGCCGAGACCGATACCGGCCAGCGTGGTGCCGGCGAAGAACGTCGGGGTGGAGGGAAGGTCCGCGCCGAGCAGGGTGACACCGACGCCGACGAGCAGGCCCAGGGCGCCGAGGAACATCACGGTGCGGGGGGCGGTGTCGCGCACGAGCAGCACCGTCAGGGCCGCGGTCACGGTGATGGCGAAGACCGCGAGACCTCCCAGCACGACCCAGCGGGAGTCGACGACGAGACGGGCCAGGCTCGGGCCGAGGGAGAGGTAGAACCCGCTCAGGGCCCAGGAGGCGACCAGGCAGGGGGCGGCGATCAGCAGGTCGCGGCGGGCGGCGGCGGGTACGCCGATGGTCGGGCGCAGCGACGCGAGCGCTCCGGGGATGCGCGGTGCGGTCTCGGGCATCGCCGCGACCCCGACCGCCTGGGCGAGCACGATCGCGCACAGCACCAGGTAGACCAGACGGGTGGGAGCGGGCAGGTAGGCCACGAGCAGACTGGACCCGAGGGCACCCAGGGCCAGGCCGGTGAACGGGCCGACTCCGTTGGCCAGGGTGCCGCGGGCCCGGTCGAGGTCGAGCAGGCCGGCGCCGAGGGCGCCGCTGGCGGCGCCGGTCGCCAGGCCCTGCAGAACGCGGCCGATGGTCAGTTCCCCTACCCCGCCGGCGGTGGCGAACACCGCGAGGGCGGCGGCGAGCAGCAGCGAGGAGGTGAGCAGCACCGGACGGCGCCCGATGTGGTCGGAGAGGGCTCCGACGGTGAGCAACGCGGCGAGGACGGCCAGCGCGTACACGGCGAACACGACGGTCACGGTGATCGGGGAGAACCCCCAGCGGGCCTGGTAGACCGGGTAGAGGGGGGTGGGGGCCGAGGACGCGGCGAGGAACGAGCCGATCATCGACGTCTGCAGGAGGAATCCGGCGCGCGGGGACAGCCTGCCCCGGTGGGGCGCCGTGCCCGGGTCGGGCGGGGCGTCGCGGGCCGCGGCCTGCCGCGGCAGGGCCACCGCCGGTACCGGGGCGGAGGCCGCCGAGGACGGGCTCCCACCACCGCCGCCGGTACCGGCGGCGCCGGCCTGGCCGGCCTGATTGGTCTGGCCGGCCTGGTCGGCGGGGAGGCCGGTGGCGATGGGTTGGGAGGACATCGGGTTTCCCTTCACCGGACAGCTAAAGCTAAGATTTTGCGTTAGCGCCCGACGGTACCCTCGGCCCGACGTTAACGCAAAGGATGTGCGTTAGGCTGGATGCGTGAGTCCGTCCGAGGGTCCGCGGCTCGGGGGGCGTAGCGCGCGGGTCCAGCAGTCCGTGCATGCCGCGGTGCGCGCGCTGCAGGCCGAGCGGGGTCGGCACGAGATCACGGTGCCGCTGGTCGCCGCCCGGGCGGGGGTGACCGCCTCTACCGTCTATCGGCGCTGGGGGGACCTGACCGAGCTGCTCGCCGACGTCGCCGCCGAGCGGCTGCGCCCGGAGACCCCGCCGGCGGGCACCGGGTCGCTGCGCGGCGATCTCGCCGCCTACTGCGAGCAGTACCTGGAGGAGATGTCCTCCCCCACGGGCCGGGCGTTCCTGCGCGACCTGGTCGCTTCCTGTGGCGACGACCGGCCGGCGTGCTGCTGCGACCTGTACATCCGCAAGCAGATCGGGGTCATCGTCGAACGGGCCGCGCGTCGCGGTGAACCCGCCCCCGGGGTCGGTGAGATCGTCGAGGGGGTCATGGCACCGATGATGTACCGCATCCTGTTCGTCGCCGACCCGGTCGATCTCGCCGACGCCCGCCGGTTGGTGGACGCCCTGCTCGCCCGCGGTGGTCAGCCGCGCGGGTAGCCGAGCCGGGTGTTGTACTCCTGGACCGCCGAGGCGGAGCTGACCATGGCGATCACCCACACGATGAACCACACCGGAACGGTGATGATCAGTGTGACGATGAAGAAGGAGAACATCCACAGGAACAGGTCGGCGATCAGGAGCACGACACCCGTGGTGGTCCTGCCGGCGTAGATGTGGCCCACGCCCAGCCACAGGAAGGTCAGCAGCAGCGCGACCGCGACCGACTTCGGCGGTACCGGCGGCACCGGCGGGTAACCCTGGCCCGGGCCGGGACCCGGGAAAGGCTGCGGCGGGCCGATCGGGTACGGCGTCGGGCCCGGCCCGCCGGCCTGGCCATGAGGCGGCCGCGGCGGCTGTCCGTACGGCTCGTGCCCGTACGGCTCGTAGTATCCGGCCGGCCCAGGCTGCTGCGGCTGCCGGTGCGGATCGTCCCACCCTGCCATGTGGCCCCCGATCTTGTCGGTGCACACCGTAACAGGATCATCCGGTTACGTGCATGGACCGGAATACCGGAACCGCGACCGGCATCCCGGCCTTCGGGAATGTGACGTTTACCACACAAAGATCGTTATGTGGATAAACCTGTCGACAAGCCGGTGGGTAACCTGCCGCGACCCTGTGGATGCCCTGTGGGGCAATGCTGATCCCCGGATTCGCCGAGAAGTCAAGACGTTGCGGTGCGTACCAGCCGCGATATCACTGGAGTGTGACTCTGGCGCATCTGACTTCTCGTCCGACCACCACCACCCGGCCCGCCGTACCCACCGCGCCGGGCAGCGCGTCCGTGCTGCCGCCCAGCGTCGCCCGGGTCGCCGCCCGCACCCGGCTGTCCGCCGAGCTGCTGGCGGCGGTCCTGGAGGTCGAGCGGCGCACGCGGGCCACCCTCGAGGACATCGAACGCGCCGACGCGCTGGCCGAACGGCTGCTCGTGCGCCGCGGTGCGCGGCTGCGCGCCGCGGCCGGCCGGCCGGCCCGGTGACCTGCTCCCCCGGGCTCGGCTCAGGCGGCGCCGGCCCGCCGCGAGGCGCGCTCGGCGTGTGCCGAGGTGAGCATCAGGATCTCGTTCGTCCTCAGGGTGAGCACCCGCGACGGGCGCTTGTCGAGGATGTCCTCCACCTCGAGGAGGGCGGCTTCGGCCACCGCGGGATCACGGCGCAGCGTGGCGGCGGCGAGCGACGCCAGCGCCCAGCCGCGGTCGAGGGTCGCCGGGGTGGTCAGGTCGATCGCGGTGTACGCGGCGGAACGCGCCCCGGGCATCCCGAGGCGGGCCATCGCGTCGGCGACGACGCAGGCCTCCCGGACCTCGTCGAAGGGGGGCCAGCCGGGATGGCGCAGGCCGAGCACGGTCGGCCGGTTGCGCAGCCGGTTCAGGGCGGCGTCGAGGGCTGCCTCGTCGCCGGTGGCCGCGGCGACGGTGGCCTGCACCGCCGCCGCCCAGCCGTGCAGGTAGGGATGGTCGACAGCGGCCGCCTTGGCCGCGGCGTTGCGGGCGGCGGCGTAGCGCCCGGTGACGAAGGCGATCGCCGCGTCCAGGCTGTGCGCGGTGCCGGTGAGCAGCCGGTCGTCGAGCTGGGCGGCGAACTGCTCGGTGAGGGTCGCGAACCGCCGCGCCGAGGTGTCGTCGCCGGTGTCAACGGCCAGCATCCCGAGGGAGAACGACAGGTAGCCGGCGACCCGGGTCAGTTCGGCGTGCACCGTCGGGGACAGCCGCCGTCCCAGGGCGGCCTGGACCCGCCGCCAGTCGGCGATGACCGGGCCCACCAGCGTCGTGTGCGGGGCGGAGAACAGGGTCGTGGCGTACCGGTGCAGCCGGTCGTCGAGTTCGGTGAGCGTCACCGGATCGGGATCGGCGAACGTGATCTCCCGGGAGAGTACCGCCGCGGCCCGTCCAGCGGCAGCCAGACCGAGCCGGTCCGAGGCCCGGGTGGGCGACAGTTCCATGCCGTTCATGACCATCCCCTCACGTTCCGGCCGGTGCCTCGTGGCGCACCGGTCACAGCCCGGCGACGGATGTTCGACCGGGCGGGGACCATGCTTCGTTGCGTCGTCCCGTGGCTGGGGCCGCCGCCGGTCGGCACGGCCGGCTGTACGCCGATGATGCTGGTGAACCTGCACGGTTCACCCCAGTGCGTAGCTGATCCGGCAAACACTGTGACCAGTCGCAAGCTACCGCGCAAGAGGGGGGTGGTGTACAGCGGTTTGACAGATTGATCAGAGTCTGCTCCTGGTCCGCCCCGGACAGTTCGGACGTTCCCGATGATCGAGCTCGGGGTCCGCCCCCGCTGTGCCCGCCCCCGCCGGTGAGGTGGCCGCGGCGCAGGTCAGGCAGGCCAGGCAGGTCGGGGGGCGCGGTGTTCCCGGTCGTCGAGCCATCGGTCCAGATCCTGTCCCCTCGACACCCCGCCGCCGCCGCCAACCCGCGATCCGTCAGATAACTCACAGGCGGATAACCCACCTGCCAGGGGCAAGCCCTGACTCCCCGTGGCCGGGCCACCCTGCCGGTAGGGAGAACTGTGGTAGGGAGAGGCAGTGGATTTCCGCGGACAGACCGCACTGATCACCGGTGCGTCGACGGGCATCGGCGCCGTCTTCGCCCGCGAGTTCGCCGCCCGGGGCGCCGACCTCGTGCTCGTCGCGCGCGGCGAGGACCGGTTGCGCGCGAACGCCGCCGAGATCACCCGGCGCCACGGCGTGCGCACCGAGGTGATCGCCGTCGATCTGGCGGAGCCGGCCGCGGTCGACGCCGTCGCCGAACGGGTCGCCGCCGCCGGGGGCGGGGTCGACGTGCTGGTGAACAACGCCGGGTTCGCCACGCACGGCGACGTGGCCGGGGCCGAGGCGGCGCGGCTGGTCGGGCAGGTGCGGCTCAACTGTGTCGCCGTCGTCGAGCTGACCGCGCGCTTCCTGCCCGCGATGGTGCACCGCGGGCGCGGCAGCATCGTGAACGTGGCCAGCATCGCCGCGTTCCAGCCGGTGGCGCACATGGCCGTGTACGCGGCGACGAAGGCGTTCGTGCTGTCCTTCTCCGAGGCGCTGTGGGCCGAGGCCCGCCCGGCGGGGGTCAGGGTGCTCGCGCTGTGCCCCGGCTCCACCGACACGCCGTTCTTCGACGTCGTCGGTACCGAGGACGCCGCCGTCGGGCGCAAACGTTCCCCCGAGCAGGCGGTGGCCAGTGCGATGCGTGCCCTCGAACGCGGCCGTCCCTCGGTCGTCGACGGACGGCGCAACGCGCTGCTGGCCCGGGGTGGGCGGCTGCTGCCGCGGCGGGCGCTGATCCGGATCGCCGAACGCGCCGTCCGCCCGGCCCCGGACGGCTCTCGCGGGTAGGACCTCTCCGGTAGGCCGGGCGGTTTCGGGATCATCCTCACCCGGCCAGCCAGCGCCACCACGGGCCGAAGATCAGGTCGGTGAGCAGCGTATAGCCGCCCGCCGCGGGGTGCGCGCCGTCACCGGCGGCGAGCTCACGCGCCCAGGACAGCCGGCGGCGCAGGGCGGGGAACACGTCGACGTAGGGGACGTCGTAGGCGGCGCAGACCTCGGCGTAGCGGACGGTGAGGTCCGCGACGCGCTCGTCGCGGCCGGGATCACCGGACGGGGGCGGTCCGACCATCAGCACCGGCATGAGGGGGCGGGCCTCGGCGAGCAGGGCCGTCAGGGCGGCGACCGAGTCCCGCGGCGGGACCCGGGTGGCCGTCCCGGTCCCCGCCGCCGGGTCCGTGGTGTCGGCCTCGGCGGTCATGTCGTTCACGCCGAACATGTCGTTCACGCCGAAGGAGATCACGAGCCGGGGGTGTTCCGCCTCGGCCAGCCGGGGCAGGCACTCCGCCCGCCATCGGGCGTGGGCCTCGGTGGAGGTGGCACGCCGGATCCCGAGGTTGTAGGCGGTCAGCGCCACGCCGGCGTCCTCTGTGCGGGCGGCCAGACGCCCGACCCAGCCCAGGTGGGCGGGGTCGCCCACGCCCGCGACGAAGGAGTCCCCGAGGAAGCAGACCCGCAGGTCGCCGCCGCGCAGCCGGGCCGCTGCCGGCGGGTGCGCGGCCGGCGTTGGCAGGCGTGGGAAGGCCGTTGCCGCCGCGTCGAGGTCGGCGGCGGTCAACGGCCGGGTGAAGGTGACGCGGTGCAGCCCCGGCCCGTCGTAGTCGGAGTGGACCGGGACACCGTCGATCATGGTGTCGCCGGGTTCGACCCGGAAACCCAGGCCGGTGTGGAAGGCCAGCGACGTCGCGTTGCCCGGGCTGGTGACCGCGTCGACGCGGCGGGCCCCACGGGTGGCGGCGAGCCGGAAGAACCGCCGGTAGAGACCGCCGGCGATACCACCGCGGCGGCGCGCCGGGTCGACGCCGACGAAGTGGATGTAGGCGACCTCGGGTGCCGAGGCCGACAGGAAACCGACGAGGAAGGCGACAAGGCGGCCGTCGCCGGCACGTTCCACCAGGTAGCTGCTGTCGGTGAAGTGCTGGAAGAACAGCCGCGGCAGCAGCAGCGCGCGCTGTATCGACCCGGCGGCCCCCTGGAAGCCACCCCACCAGTCGTCCATGACGGCGAGCACGCGCCCCTGGTCGTCCGCGGTGGGATGGCGCATCGTCAGGCCGTCGGGAGGATCAAAGATCACGCCGCCACCCTGGCAGAGCCCCGGCCGCCGGCCAAGGCGTTTTTTCCCGCCCGACCGGGATCCCGGTTGTCCGCGCCGCCCCTCCGACCCCGCCCCGGATCGGACGGGGGGTCAGGCGGGCGGTCAGACGGACGGACGGGTGGTCCAGGTGGGGGTCGCCGTAGTACTCGCCGAAAATCGGGCGGGGCTAGGGGTGAGGAGGGGGACGAACAGGAGGAGGGATGCCGCGGTGAGGCCGACGATTGCCAGGCGGGGTCCGGTGGGGCCGGCGGCGAGGTGGACGGCGAGGGTGACCATGGCCACGCCGAGGGCGGTGCCCAGGCCGCGGGTCATGTTGACCAGTCCCCCGCCGGTACCCGCCACGTGGGCCGGGATCGCACTCATGATCGCGGTGTTGTTGGTGGGGGTGTAGAGGCCGAGGCCGAGGCCGAGCACGGCCATCGGGGGGATCAGCCAGGGTGCGGACAGTGGCACGGCGAGTGCGGCGGCGAGTGCCATCGTGCAGGTGACGGCGCCGAGCGCGTAGCGGCGGCGGTCGCTCCACCGGTCGGGTAGGACCGCCCCGGCGCCGCTGGCGGCGAGCGCGAAGCCTCCGGGCAGGGCGGTGAGGACCAGCCCGGCGTGCAGGGGGGAGGTGCCGCGGTCGGTGAGGACGACGGGGACCAGGACGAGCGGGCCGAACAGGACGAGGTAGCCGCACAGCGCGCCGACGAGTCCCCCCGCGAGGGCAGGGATGCGAAGGAGGCGCAGGTCGATCAGGGGTGCCGGCGCGCGGCGTTCCCGTCGGACGAGGCCGTAGCCGGCGAGCGGGGCGAGGATGGCGAGGATGGCGGTGGCCGCGGAGGGCAGGTTCAGGCCGGAGACAGCCGAGACGGCCAGCAGCAGGGTGGTGGTGGCGGTGGCGAGGAGGGCCAGGCCCGGCCAGTCGAAGGGGGCAGGGTCGGTGCGCTGGCGGGTGCGGGGTAGCAGGTAGTAGCCGGCGATGAGGGCGATTGTCCCGACGGGGACGTTGATGGCGAACACCCAGCGCCAGCCGAGAGTGGTGACCAGGGCTCCGCCGAGGGTGGGGCCGAGAGCGAGGCCGAGGGCCTGGGCGGCGGCCTGGACGCCCAGGGCGGCGCGCATCCTCGGGCGGGGTGCGCTGGTGGCGACAAGGGCGACGCTGTTGGCCTGCAGCATCGCGGCGCCGACGGCTTGCGCGACGCGGGAACCGATCAAAGCGGCGAGGCTGGGAGCCAGGCCACAGGCGGCAGAGGCGGCGGTGAAGACGAGGAGTCCGTAGAGGTAGAACTGTTTGCGGCCGTAGGCGTCGGCGAGCCGGCCGACGGGCACCAGCAGGGCGACCAGGGTGAGCAGGTAGGCCAGGGAGACCCAGGTGACTGCAGCGAGCGGGGCGTGGAACTGTGCGCACAGCGGCCCGTAGGCCAGGGTGACGATGCTGGCGTCGAGTTGGCCCATGAACGCGCCGAAGCACACGGTGGCGACCGCCAGCCACCAGCCGCCCGGCAGGTCGCGGACCGCGCGAGGGCGGGCCCGCTCGTGGGCCAGCAGCGACATCAGGGTGTTGCGGGACGCGGCGGTACGCACGCCCGGGTCCATGGCTACCTGCTCCTCCAGCGGAAGCCGCTCATGGCAGGGCGCGGCTCTCCAGCTATGTCCGTGACAGATAAACTCTGTCACAGACATAGTAGGCCGGTGCGGGGGCGGATGCCAGGCCGGCCGCTGGACGTGGGCACGCGGCGTGGGCACGCGGGCCGGATAACCGGCCGCGGGCTAGCGGGCGGGCAGAGCCTGGTCGGGCAGGAGGCTGGCAAGCAGGCCGCGCACGCGGGTGCCGATGTCGTCGCGGATGGCCCGTACCCGCTCCGGGGCAGAGACGGCGGGGTCGTCGATGGGCCAGTCCTCATAGCGCTTACCGGGAACGTAGGGGCAGGTGTCGCCACAGCCCATGGTGATCACGACGTCGGCGGCAGCGAGGATGTCGTCGGTGAGCGGCTTGGGGAACTCCTCGTCCAGACTCAGCCCGATCTCTTTCATCGCGACGATGACCTCGGGGTGGATGCCTTCGGCAGGGTCCGAGCCGCCGGTGCGGATGTGCAGCTGGGTGCCGGCGTAGTGGCGGGTGAACGCGGCGGCCATCTGGGAGCGGCCGGCGTTGTGCACGCAGACGAACAGCACCTCCGGGACCTTCTTGGCGATCAGCCCGCGGGTGGTAGCCAACGCTTCAAGGCGTTCCCGGGTGAGCTTTTCTGCCAGCACCGGCAGGTACAGGGTGACCCGGGCGGTAGCAGCGAAACGGTTGAATGAGTCGGTAAAGACCTCTTCCACGTTGCCTTGGGTGAAGCAGGTTTCGTACTCGTAGGCCAGCCGGCGGATCGCCGCCTTCACCTGGTTGCGCGCGGCCAGATTGAGCCCGGATAGCCGGTCGGCTGGGTGGGTGGAGTCGGTCATGGGACTTATCTCCTTGCCGGAAGAGGGCCGTGCGGGTCAGGCGGGACGGTGCTGATCAACGGTCGCTGCGGCGGGCCGGCCGTTGGCGCCGGCCGCCGCGGCCGGCGCCGGGCCCGCGACGGCTCCCGCGAGCCGTTCGATGCGGGTTGCGAGGTCGGCGAAGGCGCGCTCGAAGGCGTCGTCGGTGTCGGTCGGGACCGGGTCGGGCACCGACCAGTGCAGCCGGCGTTCCGTGGGGCGTCGCAGGTGTTCGTGGGCGTTGTCGCAGACGGTCACCACGAGGTCGTCGGGTTGCAGGACGTCGTCGAGGTGCGCTGTGCGCGGGGCGGTGAGGGCCAGGCCGTGGCGGCGGGCGACGTCGATCGTGCGGGGGTGGACGGCCGGGGCGGGGTCGGTGCCGGCTGAGGCCGCGGGGACGCCGCTTCGGGCCGTCCATTGCGCGGCGGCCAGCTGCGAGCGTGCGGTGTTGTGGGTGCAGACGAAGACCACGCGCGGCGCCGGGAGGACCGCGGGCGGAAGGAGGGTGGCCAGGGCCTCGGGTACGAGGTGCAGGTAGCTGCGGCGACGGTCGGCCTGCGAGCGGGTCCGCCGGATCAGCCCGGTGCCCTCCAGCGTGGCGAGGTGGTGGGCGAGCAGGTTCGACGGGATTCCGAGCGCGGTGCCCAGCTCGCTCGGGGACGCTTCGCCGAGGGCCAGGGCGTCGACGACGGCCAGTCGCGCGGGCTCGGCGAGCGCCGCATGCAACGCGGCCCTTCGCTCAACTGTCATTGACTCAACGTCCATTGAGGTGATTGTCGGTGTGGGGGTGGCTGCGGTCAAGATGGGCCCGCACGCCACACCCCGGCCACGCCTCCGCAGAGACAACTCGGGTCAGCGGCGGGCTGCGCTCCTGCCGGGCACGGACCCGCCAGCATGAGCACCGTTCCCGAATCGAGCGCGGCCCGCGCCTTGCGGCCGGTGCACCGTCCCAGCACGAGCGACGGTCACGTACCGGATATCCCCGATGGACGAGATCGGACGGACTGGTCGGGCTCACCGGCCGCGGCCGCGCCATTCACGCTCGCGGCGGGATGAGCGACGACGACCTCCGCCGCCGCGGCCCGGCCCAGCTGCGGGTAGAACAGGCGGATCAGCCCGGTCCCGACCAGGCCGCCGACGAGCTGCGCGGCGATGAACCCCGGAGCGGACGCCGGAGCAATACCGGCGAAGCTGTCGGAGAACATCCGGCCAGTCGTGATCGCCGGGTTGGCGAAGGACGTGGACGAGGTGAACCAGTAGGCGGCGCCGATGTAGGCGCCGACCGCGGCCGGAGCCTTGTCTGACCGGCCCGAGCGGGCCAGGGCGAAGATGACCAGCAGCAGGCCGGCCGTGGCGACGACCTCGGACAGCAGATGCGGCCAGGTGGCCCGGTGGTGGGTGGAGATCGACACCGCCGACCGGTCGAACATCAAGTTCGCCAGGACGGCGCCGGCGATGCAGCCGGCGACCTGGGCGGGCAGGTAGGCGGCCACGTCCCGCCACGACAGTCCGCCGAAGACGGCGTCGACCGCGGACACGACCGGGTTGAAGTGCGCCCCGGACACCGGCCCGACCATCAAGATGATCGCGAACAGGCCGGCGGCGGTGGCCACCGCGTTCTCCGCCAGTTCCAGGCCGGTCTGGTTCGGGCTGAGCTGCTGGGCGGCGATGCCGGAGCCGATGACGAGGGCGGCCAGCAGCATGCTGCCGACCGCCTCCGCCGCCAACCGCCGGGCGAGATGTGGCTGTAGCTGTTCTCCCGTCATCGCGCGGTCAGGAAGTAGAAGTCCACCGCGGCGTCCACGTCCGAGACGTTCAACGCCAACTGCACCCTCGCCATCCCAACCCTCCAGACATCGACCGACATCTATAGCAACTGCTGGCGCCGAGGATGCGCCCAGGCATAGACCGCTGTCAATAGCTGAGGCATGCTGGAGGCCATGACCACCGCAACCCGCCCCGCCGCATCGTCGGCCGCCCTACCGCCCCCCGCCGTGACCACGCGCGCCCCGGCCGCGGCGGACGCGGCGGCCGGGCCTGGAGCGTGGGTGTGTTGCAGCCCGTTGACCCGTCAACCGCTGTCCGCCGAGGCCGCCGCCCGCCTCGCCGGTGTGCTCAAGGCGATCGCGGACCCAACCCGGCTGCGGCTGCTGTCGCTGATCTACGCCCACGAGGGCGGGGAGGCGTGCGTGTGCGAGCTGACCGAGCCGCTCGGGCTGACCCAGCCCACGATCAGCCACCACCTGAAAGTCCTCGTCGACGTCGGCCTGCTCACCCGCGACAAGCGCGGGGTCTGGGCCTACTACAAGGCCGCACCCGACGCCCTCGCCGCACTCAGCACGATGATCAGCCCCTGCTGCTGACGGCGCTCCGGCGCCTACGATCCATGGCCCGGTACGCCGGGACCGAACCCCGCTCTAGACCCGACCGCATCCATCGGCGTAGCCGGCACGCTGCGCTGTGAGGAAGGCCACGAGACTGCCGTGACCACCAGCCCTGTTGCATCCGTCCTGTTCGTCTGCGTGCACAACGCCGGCCGCTCCCAGATGGCCGCCGGATTCCTGCGACACCTCGCCGGTGACCGGATCGAGGTGCGTTCCGCCGGCTCCCTGCCCGCCGAGCAGGTCAACCCCGCCGCGGCCGCCGCCATGGCCGAGGTCGGCATCGACATCACCGGCCAGAAGCCCAAGGTGCTGACCACCGAGGCGGTGCAGGCCTCCGACTATGTGATCAGCATGGGCTGCGGCGACGCCTGCCCGGTCTTCCCCGGCAAGAACTATCTCACCTGGGACCTCGACGACCCCGCCGGCCAGGGCGTTGACGCTGTTCGCCCGATCCGCGACCAGATCGAGATCCTTATCAAGGACCTCATCGCGGAGATCGGCAGCCGGCCGGAGCGTCCGAGCATCCCAGCCTGACCGCTCTGCCCGCCGAGGTAGATGCCAACGTGTGTGATTACGCCCCCCGGAGATCCGCGCTCAGGGCCCGCCGGTGGCGGCGGGGGACGGGTCGGCCGTGCGGCGGTCATCGAGTTGTTCGACCAGGCGTGACAGGGCCGGCAAGGCTTCGACGATAACGGCCTGGTCGGCGGCGGCGAGCCGGCCCAGTGCGTCGCCGAGCCTGCGTTCGTGGGCCTCGCGCCACCCCTGCAGATGGCGGGTACCGGTCTCGGTCAACGACACCCGGGCCGCGCGCCGGTCGGCCGGGTCGGTGACCCGCCGCAGAAGATCCGCGTCCGACATCTGTTGCACCAGGGTGCTCACCGTATTCGGAGCCAGGTGGAGCAGGCCTGCGAGCTCACCCACCCGCGCGCCGTCGCGTTCCTGCAGGCACTGCAACAACTCCACCTGGGCCATCGGCAGGGCCTCCCACGGGTAGTCGCTGCGGATACTCGTCCGCAGCACCCGTCGAAGTCGAGTGACGACCTCGGTCAACGCCCGCGCGTCCCGCTCCAGCCGTAGCTGCACCGCCACCCCGACAGGATAGCTAGGAAAGGGCCGGGTTTCACCGGTCGGATCAGCAGGTTCTCCGCGCCGACGATCGCCTGGCGGGATCATCACCCGCGCCGGCCACGATCCGCCCTCAGGGGGCGGTCAGCACGCGGGGGCCGTCCTCGGTGATCGCGACGGTGTGCTCGGCGTGGGCGGCGCGGCTGCCGTCGCCGGTGCGCAGCGCCCAGCCGTCGGGGGCCGTGCGGCAGTGGTCGCGACCGCCGGCGAGGAACATCGGCTCCAGGGCGAGGACCAGTCCGGGGCGCAGCAGCATGCCCCGGCCGGGCCGGCCGTCGTTGGGAACACCGGGGTCCTCGTGCATGCGCCGGCCGATGCCGTGGCCGCCGAAGCCGCGCGGGATGCCGTAGCCGGCTGCCCGCCCGACCCGGCCGATGGCGTGCGCGATGTCGCCGAGGCGGCCGCCCGCGACCGCGGCGGTGATGCCGGCGGCCAGCGCGCGGCGGGTGGTCTCGACGAGGTCGGCGTCGCCCGGTCGGGGGGTGCCGACGCAGAAGCTGACGGCCGCGTCGCCGACCCAGCCGTCGAGCTCGGCGCCGCAGTCGACGCTGAGCAGGTCGCCGTCGCGCAGCGGGGTGCCGTCGGGGATGCCGTGCACGATCGTGTCGTTGACCGAGGTGCAGATGACCGCGGGGAACGGGCTCGGGGCGAAGGGCGGCTGGTAGTGCAGGAAGGCCGGGTCGGCCCCGGCGTCGCGGATCACCGCGTGCGCGGTGTCGTCGAGCTCGCGCAGGGTGACGCCGGCCGCGGCGGTGGCGCGTACCGCCGCGAGGGCGCGGGCGACGACCGCCCCGGCCGCGGCCATCGCCTCGATCGCCGTGCCCGACTTCAGTTCGACCATGGGTTGCTCCGTCTCCCGCCGCCGGTGCCGTCTCCCGCCGCCGGTGCCGCAGGAGAGCCCACGGGAGACCCCGGCTGCCCCGCCTGCCCTCTACTCAGCCGACAGGCTCGGACCCGCACCCGTGACCAATTCTTATACCGTTATTAGTATCACGGTTGTGGTGCGGAGCCGGGTAGGGGCATGCCGGTACTAGCATCATGGTCATGGTGCGGACGCCGTTGACCCGGCTGGAACGCGAACGCGGTGAGCGGTTGGGCGCCCTGCTGCGCACCGCCCGGGGGGACCGCAGCATGGTCGAGGTCGCCGCGGCGGCCGGGCTGTCGGCGGAGACGCTGCGCAAGATCGAGGCAGGTCGGATCGCGACCCCGGCGTTCTTCACCGTCGCCGCGCTGGCGCGGGTCCTCGGCCTGTCCCTGGACCTGCTCGCCGACGCCTGCGCCCCGGTGCCCGCCGGCGCGGCGGTCCCGTCCGGCGTCGCCTGGGGCTGAGAAACGTCGGGAAGAACGATTCGCGTTTGTCTTCCTTAACAACACCAGCGGCGCGAGCCGATGCTGATCAAAGTGGTCCGCTCGACCGCCCAGCCGACCTGGTCCGCGGTCACGCGGAAGCGCCGCTACCCCGACCCGGCGCGCCATGCCGGGCGATCGCGACCGTCACCCGCCGGCCGGCGCGTTTGGGTACGAGCAGGACCGGCTGTGGCATGGCCGTTCCCGGGGACAGGGTGGCCGTTCCCGGGGACAGGGGGACAGCGAGGGGGATCAGGCAGGCGGCCTCGGCGACGCTCGGGGTGCCGAGCGCGGCGTGGGCAGCGGCACCGGGATGGGGCACGTCGACGCCTGCGAGCAGGGCGGCGGGATGGCCCACCAGCGGCCAGCCGTGGTGGCGTGCGGCGGCGACGACGCCCGGTTCGTCCCGGCGGGCCTCGACCGTCGCCATCCGGCGCACCGCGCTCACCGGCGCCGCGAGGTCGTGCAGCGCCGCCTCGACCAGCCCCAGGATCTCCGCCGCCGTCACCCCGGGCCGTGCACCGACACCGACGACCAGTCCCCCGTCCCCCGGTTCTGCTCCGGTCACGCCGCGCGGGCGGCGGCGAGCAGGCGGGTGGCGGCGCCGGGTCGTCCGGCCCAGTGCAGATGTAGGTAGGAGGCGTGCACCCGGCGGTGCACGAACCCCTCGGATATCCACGGCGACGCCGCCTGCTCCCCGCCGCGCCGGCCACCAC
This sequence comes from Frankia sp. CeTa3Moorea, assembly GCF_978021225.1. Classification (NCBI taxonomy): domain Bacteria; kingdom Bacillati; phylum Actinomycetota; class Actinomycetes; order Frankiales; family Frankiaceae; genus Frankia; species Frankia sp. CeTa3Moorea. The sequence continues at coordinate 20,654 of NZ_CDXDOR010000089.1, forward strand.
CCGCGACGCGTCCCGGCGCAGGCCGGGGAGCGGTTCCGGGTAGCGGCAGCCACCACGCCGCCACCCCCGAGGGCCCGGGGGGTGGGCCCGCGGGG
>NZ_CDXDOR010000090.1:0-20650 GCF_978021225.1 Frankia sp. CeTa3Moorea
GGGCGGGCTCTCCGGGCGCACCGTCTAGGCGTGGTTGCGGATGGTTGACTACTGTGTGATGGGGCTGGTCACTTGGGCCTTCCTGGGAAGGCAGGCTATCGGAGCGCCGGAGAGGTTGCTGTGGAGATCGAGGAGACCGCGCTGCCTGGCATCGGGCTGCGGCACGACTTCGCGACGCGCAACGGCCGCCGGCTCGGAGTCGTGTCCCACCATCACGGGCGCCGGGACCTCGTGATCTATGATGCGGACGACCCGGACGCCTCGCGTGAGTCCATCGCGCTGACGCCGGAGGAGAGCGACGTGCTCTCCGAGCTGCTCGGTGCCCCGCGCATCGTCGAGAAGCTCGCTGACCTCAACCGTGCCTTCGCCGGGCTCGTCGGTGAGCAGATCGCGATCCTGCCCGGCTCGCCCTACGTGGGCCGCGAGCTCGGGGACACCCAGGCCCGCACCCGCACCGGCGCCTCCATCGTCGCGGTCGTCCGCGACCAGCAGGTGCTCGCCTCCCCGCGGCCGGACTTCCGGTTCGAGGCCGGAGACGTCGTTGTTGTCGTCGGTACGCCGGAGAACACCGCATCCGTCGGTATGTTGCTCCGCAACGGCTGACACGGGCAGGGAGGGCAGTCGGGACCGCGTGCACTCCACCGCGACGACCTTCCTCGAGCTCGGCGGGATTCTGTTTTGCCTAGGAGTCCTCGGGCACCTCGCGCTGCGCATCAGTGTCTCACCGATTCCCCTGTACCTGGTGGGTGGGCTGGCGTTCGGCCAGGGTGGCCTGCTGCCGCTCGGCGGCAGCGAGGAGTTCATCGGGGTCGGCGCGGAGATCGGGGTCGTCCTCCTGCTGCTTACCCTCGGTCTGGAGTACACCGCCGACGAGCTGCTGTCCGGGCTGCGCAGACAGGCGCCGGCCGGGGTGCTCGACCTGGCGCTCAACGCCACTCCCGGGGTCGTCGCCGCGTTCCTCCTCGGCTGGGGCCCGACGGCGGCGGTCGTCCTGGGTGGGGTGACGGCCATCTCCTCCTCGGGGATCATCGCGAAGGTGCTGGGGGACCTCGGGCGGCTCGGTAACCGGGAGACGCCAGTCGTCCTGTCCGTCCTCGTGCTCGAGGACCTCGCCATGGCGGTGTACCTGCCGGTTCTCACCGCGTTGCTGGCCCATCACACGTTCGTGCGCGGATCGCTGACCGTGGCGATCGCGCTCGGAGTCCTGGTGGCGGTGCTCTACATCGCGCTGCGGCACAGCGAGAAGGTCACCCGGCTGGTCTTCAACCCGAAGGCCCACCGCAACGACGAGATCCTACTGCTCCGGGCCCTGGGGCTGGCCCTGTTCGTCGCCGGGGTCGCCCAGCGTATGCAGGTGTCGGCCGCGGTGGGTGCGTTCCTCGTCGGCATCGCCCTGTCCGGACCGGTCGCCGAGGGTGCCGAGGAGGTCCTGCGGCCGCTGCGCGATCTGTTCGCGGCGGTCTTCTTCGTCTTTTTCGGCATGCAGACCGATCCCGCCGAGATCCCTCCGGCGCTGCTCACCGGGTCCCTGCTCGCGATCGCCGGAGTCGCGACAAAGGTCATGACGGGATGGTGGGCCGCCCGCTCGGCGGGAATCGGGACTATGGGCCGGTTCCGGGCCGGGGCCGCCCTCGTCGCACGCGGCGAGTTCTCGATCGTCATCGCGGGCCTCGCGGTGGCGGCCGGCCTCGAACCCCGGCTGGGCCCGCTTGCCGCCTGTTACGTGCTGCTGATGGCCGTCCTCGGCCCGCTGGCGGCCCGGTTCGTCGAACCGGTGATCCGCACGGCTCGGCGGCTGCAGGCCGCCCGGTCGCCCTAGCGCCGAGCGGGCAACGGTGGGCGGGCGACGGCACCCGCCGCTGACGGCGGGGGCGACTTCCCAGCGGCGGTGTCGCTACCGGGACGGCGATGTTTGGGAGTATGCAGCCCATGAGCGGACTTCTCGAAGGTAAGCGCGTTCTCGTCACCGGGGTTCTCACGGAAGCCTCGATCGCATTCAGCGTCGCCCGCATCGCCCAGGAGCAGGGTGCGGCGGTGGTCCTCAGCGGATTCGGGCGGGGGCTGTCGCTGACCCGCCGCATCGCCAAGAGACTGCCCACCCCGGCGCCCGTCGTCGAGTTGGACGTCACCGACGAAGAGCATCTCGCGGGGCTGGCCGGGCAGGTGCTCGAACATGTCGACGGCCTGGACGGCGTGCTGCACGCGATCGGGTTCGCACCCGAATCGGTGCTCGGTGGGAAGCCGTTCGTCGAGGCGGCCTGGTCCGAGGTCGGCACCGCCCTGCAGATCTCCACCTGGTCGCTGGCGTCGCTCACCCGGGCCGCCCTACCGTTGTTCGCTGAGAAGGCGTCGATCGTCGGCCTGGACTTCGACGCGTCCGTCGCCTGGCCGTCGTACGACTGGATGGGCGTGGCGAAGGCCGGCCTCGCCTCCGCCACCCGCTACCTCGCCCGTGATCTGGGACCCCGGGGCGTGCGGGTGAACCTCGTCGCGGCCGGCCCGCTGCGGACCATGGCGGCCAAGAGCATCCCGGGCTTCAGCCAGTTCGAGGAGATCTGGGACGGCCGGGCGCCGCTTGGCTGGAGCGTCCACGACACTGCGCCGGCCGCCCAGGCCTGCGTGGCGCTGCTCTCGGACTGGTTCCCGGCCACCACCGGCGAGATCGTCCACGTCGACGGCGGCGTGCACGCCGTCGGGGTCTGAGCGCGGCTGGCCGTCGGGGTCAGGGCGCGGCCGGGGTCCCGGGGCCCGGGTGTGGTGGGTCTGGCCCGGATCAGCCGGCCGTCTCGTCCAGCAGGTCCAGGGCCGTTCCGACGATCGTGTCCAGCTCCACCGGTGGGCGGCGACGGCGGTCCCGCGACGAGGCCGTGTCCCGCCGGGCGAGGTTGCCGCTGCCGGCGTGGCCGGCGGCGCCGGAGGTCGATGAGCCCGGGTCGGTGTCCCCCGGCGGCCCTCCCGGCGGCCCGGAGGCCTCCGGCAGTGGCGCGCTCGAACCGAGGGCGGAGATGGGATCTCCGTGGACGCCGGCGAGGAAACTCAGGGCACGGGGGTCCCCGTCGACCACCGTCACGATCGGGGTGCGCCGGTCCGCGGGGAACACCTCGGTGAGCAGGGCGTCGGAACCCTCGGCCAACCCGCGCCGGGCCTGCAGCGCGTGGAACATCGCGTTCGGGGAGGTCACGCACACGACCGCGATCTCTCGGCCGAGGCCGGCGCGTAGCTCCGCCGCGGCGTGCAGCACCTCCGGCATGACCGCACCCACCCCGACGAGGGTGAGCGCGGCGTCGGGGCCGCCCTCGTGGAGCCGGTACCCTCCGGCGAGGACCAGGGCCCGGCGTCGGTGCCGTTCCAGCGCGTCCACGGGGACCTCGGCGAGGCGCTGATCGACCGGGCGGGCGGAGAGCCGGATCACGCAGGAGGTGCCGTCGAGGCGGGCCAGCCCGCGGAGGCCGGCCAGCAGGCACCAGGCGAGATCGTGCGCGAAGGCCGGTTCCCACGTCGCGGCCACCGGGGCGGGGACGACGTTGCCACCGTTCCAGGCCAGGTTGCGGACGACCGGGTCGAGACCGGTGTCCGCCACGGCGAGCATCGATCGGGCGTCCGCGGTGGCGCCGGCCATCCAGCCGGGCAGTACCCGTCCGACCGCCACCTCGTCGGCGACTCCGACGGGCAGCAGCGGCAGACCCTGGCGGCTCCAGGCCACTCCCAGCGAGGCCAGCACCCCGCCGAAGGCCGTGGCCGACAGGCCTCCGGCCACATGCCGGCCCGGTTGTTCCCCGTCGGTCTGGTCCGCCGCGGCCAGCCAGCCGGCGAGGACGGGGTCGGTGTTGCGCGTGCTGATGGTCAGCACCGCGGCGGCCGCCTGGGGCGCGAGCCGGGGTAGGTCCCGCAGCATCTCGCCGAACGCCTCCTGGGTGGAGATCCATGTCGGGAAGCGGTGGTCGGAGTCGGTCGGCACGGCTGGGGCCGCGCCGAGCGGCACCGGCACCCGGTCCAGGTAACCGGCGACGTGCTGGGCGAGGCGGTGGGCCGCGGCGTCGTCTCCCGGCGGGAGGGCCGGGCGGGTGCCACCGCCGGCGGCCGGCGCCGTGCCCGGTCCGGCGGACGGGGCCGCGGACGCGTGGTCGGCGGTCCGTCCGCTGTGGATCTGTTCGCTGCGGATCTGTCCGCCGTGGGAGCGCTCCTCTCGGGCGAGCTCGTCGCTGGTGTAGGCGAACAGGACCGTGGGCCGGTCCGCCGCGACTTCATCGAAGGCGTCGATCAGCAGGGGGAGGTCGTGGCCACCGAGATCGCGCAGGCAGGCATGGATCTCGTCATCGGTGAGGGTGTCCAGCAGGCGGCTGATGCCGGCGCCGGACGCGCCGGGCCCGGCGAGGCGGCGGCGCAGGTCGGCTCCGTGGGCCTGCAGCAGCGCGCGGTACTCGCCCATCGGGAGCTGGTCGAGGCGGTTGCGAAGCGCGTGACCGCCGGGGGCCCGGAAGAGCGCCTCGAGGACGCGTCCGTACCGGACGGTGAGCACCTGCCAACCGGCGGCTTCGAACATGCGCGCCGCGCGGGCGGGCTTGCCGATGCCGCCGACCGGTCCGGCCGGCGCGGAGCCGGACACCGTCACCACCCAGAACAGCTCGCCGAGATGGGCGATCCGCTCATCGGTGATCGTTTCCCAGACGGTCGGGTCGTGCAGCTCGGAGTAGTCGATCAGACAGATCTGCCGACCCTGGGGAGTCCGGTCGAAGCGTTCCCCGGCATAACGGCGGGCCAACGCCGCCCAGACCGTCCCGCTCGGTCCGATGTTGCCGGCGCCGAGGGCACGCAACGGCCGACCATCGGGCCCGGAACGGACCCCGTTCGGACGGATCTCACCCGGCCGGGCCTGGGAGAGCCGGTAGACGGCGGGGACGGGTGATGCGGCCGCCGTCTCCTCGGCCGCCGGCTCCTCAGCCGTCGGCCTGGCGTGCGCCAGGACGTGATGGACGGCATGGATCAGCGGGGCGGCGCGTGGAGTCACACTGACGCGGTCCTCGGCGCGCAGGGCGTCGAACCACAGCACCGTGGCGATGCTCGACACCGAGGCCACGGCCGCCCGTTCCGACTCGGCGGCGACCGCGGACCGCTGCCCGGCGCGTTCGTCCCCGTCGATGATCCGGGCCGCGACGCTCCGCAGCCGCCGTTCCACGGCGGCCAGCGCGGCGAGGTCGAGTACGCCACCGGGCGGCCCCGGCATGGCCGGGTCTGGCATGGCCGGGTCTGGGGGCCCGGGGATGGCCCGGGCCGCGGCCGGCGAGGTCTGGGTTCCCACGACGTCGTCTCCGTTCGTCGGTCCGGTCGGGGGGCTGGCGTCTCCCGGCGGACCGCCCTCGGCCCGGTCGTCGCGGGTGACCCGGCGTTCGTGGGTGACCCGGCGTTCGCGGGCCCGGTCGTCGGTCTGGTCGTCGGTCTGGTCGTCGTGTGTGACCCGGCCGTCGGTCCCCGGCGCGGGCGGATCCACGGACCGGGCCGGGACCGGCCCCGCGGTGCCGTCTGGCGTAATGATCATCCCCTCCCGGCCGGAGCGCGTGTGCGCTGCCTCCACCGGTCTGACATCGGGCCTGCGCATGACCGGCCTACGTCCCACGACTCCGACCTCCCAAAGTCCGGACGTGCGGTGGTGCGGTGCCGGTCGGAGGTTGCGCCGCCGGCCGGATCGGCGGCGCCCGCCGCCGTCACATGGTGTGTCCGCGTCGGTATCCCACCTTCACCACGGTGGCCGTACCATTTCAGCATCCGCGTTCCATCGCGGTGGCGTTGGCCGTCGTGCGTCGGCCCGGTGATGCCGGGACTGCCGTGCCGGGACTGCCGCCCCGGCGGTCAGCCCTCCCGGCCGAGCTCGTCGATCCGGAGCCGGAGCGCGGGCTCGTCGACCGGTGCCACCTCGACCTCGACGGCCTTGACCCGGCTGGTCGCGCCGCGAACCAGCCGGATGTCTCCCCGGCGCACCCGCAGCGCCGCGCACAGGGCCCGCAGGGCGGCTTCGGTGGCCCGGCCGTCAACGGCCGGCTCGGTGACCCGGACGACCAGCAGCGGGCCGTGCAGCGGGTCCTCGCGCCGGCCGCCCACCGCGGTCCGCCCGGCGCCCGGCTGAACTCGGATCATCAGACGCATGCGCGCATCGTCCCCCCGGATCGTCCCGCCCGAGCGACCATCCCGCTCGCGTGACCGGTCCGCATGACCGGTCCGCGTGACCGGTTCGGGGCGGCACCAGGGAGGATCGCGAGGGTGGCCAAGCCGATGCCGGCCGGCGGTTGAGGCGTCATCGTCGGCGGACACCGGGATTCGACGCGGTGGCCGCTACCATCCGACCCATGGGCGCAAATGAGGGTCGTGTCGCACTGGTAACAGGTGGTAATCGGGGGATCGGCGCCGCCTGCGCCGCGGCCCTGGCGGCCGCGGGTGAGCGGGTCGCGGTCGCCAGCCGCGGGGGCACCGCCCCCGAGGGGATGCTGGGCGTCCGTCTGGACGTCGCCAACAGCGAGAGCGTCGACAAGGCGTTCATGGAGGTCGAAGCCGAGCTCGGGCCGGTGGAGATCGTGGTGTCCAACGCCGGCATCGTGCGGGACACCCTGCTGGCGACGATGAGCGAGGACGCGTTCCAGGAGGTCGTGGACACGAACCTGCTCGGCGCCTACCGGGTGGCCAAGCGTGCCTCCCGGCCGATGATGCGGCTGCGCTGGGGTCGGCTCATCTTCATCTCCTCCGTCGTCGCCTCCGTCGGCGGCCCCGGCCAGTCCAACTACGCGGCGTCCAAGGCCGGCCTGATCGGCTTCGCCCGTTCCCTCGCCCGCGAGCTGGCTCCGCGCAACATCACCTCGAACGTGGTCGCTCCGGGGCCGATCCGGACCGACATGACCGACGCGCTGACCGAGGCGCAGCGGGAGCAGCTCACCGCCAGCGTCCCCGGTGGCCGCATGGGTGAGGCCGAGGACGTCGCAGCCCTCGTCGCCTTCCTCGCCTCCCCGCAGGCCGGTTACATCAACGGTGCGCTGATCCCCGTGGACGGCGGGCTGAGCATGGGGCACTGAGTTGAGCACGGGGCACTGAGCACCGCTTCGGCGGCACCGTGATCGAGTGTGATCGGCGTTGCGGCTTAGGGGACCGTCGTGGCGGCGTGGTGGTGGGCGGGGCTGGTGTGGATGGTGGCGGCGGACAGGCGGCGGATGCGGCGCAGCAGGTGGGCTTCGGCGGCGTGGGCGAGGTCGTGAGCGGCGGTCAGGGTCAGGGTCGCATCGACGGTGACGTCGGCTTCGGCGCGCAGGGTGTGGCCGATCCAGCGCAGCCGCAGCTCGCGGACGGCCTCGATGCCCTCGGTGTGCAGGAGCGCCCTGGTGGCTTCGGCGACCACGGCGGGGTCGACGGCGTCCATGAGCCGGGCCCCGACGACGCGGGCGGCGGAGCGCAGGACTCCGAGGATCGCCAGGGTGATCGCCAGGCCGATGGCGGGGTCGGCCCAGTGCCAGCCCACCGCGACACCGGCGGCGCCGAGGAGCACCGCGAGGCTGGTGAGACCGTCGGTGCGGGCGTGTAGGCCGTCGGCGACGAGGGCGGCGGAGCCGATCTGATGGCCGACCCTGATGCGGTAGCGGGCGACGATCTCGTTGCCGAGGAAGCCGACGAGCCCGGCTGCGGCGACCGCTCCCAGATGGTCGAAGCGCTGGGGGTGCAGGAGGCGGTCGATCGCGGCCCAGGCGGCGAGCGCACTCGACAGGGCGATCATCGCGAGGACGGCGAGGCCGGCGAGGTCCTCGGCGCGGCCGTAGCCGTAGGTGAACCGGGCGGTGGCCGGGCGGCGCGCCACGGTGAAGGCGATGAGCAGGGGGACCGCGGTGAGCGCGTCGGCGACGTTGTGCAGGGTGTCGCCGAGGAGCGCGACCGATCCGGACAGTGCCACAACGGCGGCTTGCAGGGCGGCGGTCAGCCCGAGACCGGCCAGGCTGATCAGGAGGGCGCGGCGGCCGGCGGTGTCGGCTTCCAACGCGTCGTCGATCTGGTCCGCCGGATCGTGGCTGTGCCCTCCGGCCAGGTCTGACAGGCCGTGACGAAGCCGAGCCCACCGCCCGCTCGCGTGGTGGTCATGCCGTCCTCCGTGCGGGTGCCCGCCGTGATGATGCCCGTGGCCATGGCCACGGCTACCGCTGGGGAGCTCATGCTCGTGGCCGCTGTTCATGTTCCGTGACGATAGACGAAAACGATCAATGCGGCATGGTGGCAGCTGCCATCCCATCGCACCTGCGTCCCGGTGCGTACCGCGGGCCGCTGGTGCCGGTTCGGTTGCTCGTCTGTGCCCAGCCCCTAGAGCAATACCCGACGTGAGACACGCGCCTATTCGACGAGGCGGATGGTGCAGTAGCGGGTGGCGGTGCGGGCGAGTCGGGCGTCGGAGGTGACGAGAGTGATGGCTCGGGATTCCGCGAGCGCGACGTAGGCGGCGTCGTAGCCGCTGATGCTGGCGCGGAGCTGCCACATGCGGGGTAGGAGCTGTTCGACGGGAACGTGGTCGACGCCAAGCTGGGGAATCCGGTTGATCGTGGCCTGCGCCTGGTCATCGCTGATCTTGTTGCCGAGAGCGAGCCCGCGCATGACCGAGAACAGCTCGATCTTCCAGTGCTCGGGAGCCGCCCACTCTGGGTCGGCGCTCAGGATCGAGCGGGCCCGTCGCCCTCGGTCGTCGGCGTAGACGAGGGCGTTGGCGAGCACGGAAGCGTCCACTACGACCATCCGGAACCGTGCGCTCCTGGCTCGTCCGTTGATGTCGCCTCGACGTGCATGGCGCGGGCGGCTGCCAGCACGTCGGCGGCGGCTGGAGCATCCGCGCCGGCGCCACCGCCCGCCGCGAGTTCGTCTTCCACAGCAGCGAGGACCTGCTGGTTTCGGGCATACCGGGCCTGTCGGGTGAGTACTCCGAGCAGGAACGCCTGCAGTGACTGGCCTTGCTGGCGAGCGTACTGCGCGAGCGTGTCACGTATGTCTTCCGGTACGTCGCGTACGGTGACTGCAATTGGCATGCCTGCATTATGACTGCAGAATGCAGGCTGGTCAAAGTCGGGTCGCGGTCGAGTACGAACTGCTCGGCGCGGCCGGGGTCACGGTCGTGGGAATGCCCGAGCTCGGCGAGCGGGCCCGCGCCATGAAGGCTCACCTGGCCGTCTGATCATCGACTGGATCGCCCGCGATGGTGCCCGGGTGGGCCGGTGCCCGCCCCGGCTGCCGCGCGGAGGTCGGTCCGGGCGATCTTCTTGCCCGCCGACGACGCATCCGGCGCGCCTTAACGGATATCGTAGGTGGCGCGGCGTCGCCGTGCCGCCACGCCGCTGGCTGATCGAAACCAAGGGCGCGCCATCCCTTTCAGCTGAGGTGGCTCAGCAGTTGAGGCGGCTGCGGCGGTGCGGTCGGCGCAACCGCGAGGGGGTGGGTCGGTGAGCGTGATTCGGGTGGAACCATACGGCGGCCGCGACTTCGACGTCGAGGTCGCGGAGGAGACGTCTCCGGGAGTCCGCGGGCTCTCCTTCAACTACCGGGTGCAGGTCGATGACAAGGTGCTCGCGGCGGTGGGGCTCTCGCCCGACGATGTGCCGGGCCTGATCGCGTTGGTCCGCGCGTCGTTCGCGTTCCTGCTCGCGCGGGAACCGGCCGGGTCCATCCTGCCCACCTTCGAGCTGTCCGAGATCACCCGCTACTTCCCGAACTATCCGGCGGAGATCGCCGGCAGCGTGCCGAGATGAGCGGGGCCGGGGCACCGGGGGACGTCGGGGCACCGGGGGACGTGGACGCTCTGCTGCTCGTCTCGTTCGGGGGTCCCGAGGGGCCCGGCGACGTGTTGCCGTTCCTCCGCAACGTGACCAGGGGCCGGGACATCCCCGCCTCCCGGCTGGCGGTCGTCGCCGAGCAGTACCACCTGTTCGGTGGGCGTAGCCCCCTCAACGAGCAGAACCGGGCGCTGGTCGCCGCGTTGCGTGCGGAGCTGCCCGGGCTGCCGGTCTACTGGGGGAACCGGAACTGGGCGCCCTATCTGACCGACACGGTCGCCCAGATGGCCGCCGACGGCATCCGGCGTGCCGCGTGCTTCGTCACCTCGGCTTTCTCGTCCTACTCGGGATGCCGGCAGTACCGGGAGGACCTCGCGGCGGCCGCCGCCGCGGTGGGGGACCGTGCGCCCGAGCTGGTGAAGCTGCGGCTGTTCTTCGACCATCCGGGGTTCGTGGAGCCGATGGTGGACCGCGGCGTCGCGGCGCTGGCCGACCTGCCGGCGAAGGTGCGTCCCGATGCCCATCTGATCTTCACCGCGCATTCACTCCCCCTCGCGCAGGCCCGCGCCAGCGGGCGTGGCGAGGGCGCCTACGCTCACCAGCTGCGGGCTACCGCAGCGATGATCACCGAGGGGATCGAACGCATCACCGGCGTGCGTCATCCCTTCGACCTGGCCTTCTGCAGCCGCAGTGGGTCGCCGGACGTGCCGTGGCTCGAGCCGGACGTGCGCGATCGGCTCGCGCGGCTGGCCGCGGCGGGGGCCGCCAGCGCCGTGATCATTCCGCTGGGGTTCGTCAGCGATCACATGGAGGTCCGCTACGACCTCGACGTGGGGGCCCTGGAACGGGCGCGGGAGCTAGGCCTGCCGGCGACGCGGGCGGGCACCGTTGGGGTGGATCCGCGGTTCGTCTCGATGGTGGGAGAACTGATCGAGGAGCTGCGTCGTCCCGGCGGCGCCCGACGGTCGCTGACCGGTCTCGGGCCCTGGCCGGCGGACTGCCCCGCGCACTGCTGCGAGCCCTTCGGGCCGCCGCGGACCTGAACCCCCGCGGACCCGAATCCGGGGTGGTCCTGAAGCCAGGAGGGTGGGGGAGGGCGGACTGTATGGCGATGCGGCCATACTGATGGTGAGCCGAGGCTGATGGGGAACCGATACTGATGGGGAACGAAGCGATCAGGACCGAACGACGAAGCGAGTCAAGGTAACGGAGCGATCGGAGATATGCGGCGCTACGTGTTCGAATCCCCGGAAAGGTTCGTGGTGGGAACCGTCGGCCAGCCGGGTGACCGGATCTTCTTCCTGCAGGCTGCCGGGCGTGGTCAGGTCGTGACGGTCGGTCTGGAGAAGACCGAGGTCACCGCCCTGGCGGAGGGGCTGACCGCGTTGCTAGGCCAGGTGGGCCAGACCCAGGGCATCGTGCTTCCGACCGCTTCGGACGTCGAGATCGATCTTGCCCCGCTGGATGCCCCGTTCGAGGAGGACTTCCATCTGGGCCAGCTCACGGTGTCCTGGGACGGCCACCGGGTCTTCGTCGAGGCGGCCGGGCTGTCCCCCGGGGAGTTCCGGCTCCCCGAGAGCGAGGACGAGCTCGACTCGTTGCGGGTGGGACTGTCGATCAAACAGGCCCGTGCCTTCATCGAACGAGCCCGCACGATCGTTGCCGCCGGGCGTCCACCGTGCGTCCTGTGCGGCCGCCCGGACGATCCGGCTGGGCACTTCTGCCCTCGGCTGAACTGATCGGAGCCGGCCGGAGCCGGCCGGAGCCGGCCGGGGCGGGCAGCCGGCGATTGTCAGATCGTCAGTTCGAGGGCGGCACAGGGGCGTACGTCGGGTCGAAGGCGTCGTAGGCTGCTGCATAGGCGCGACGCACTGCCGCGGAAAGGTTGCGCAGCGCCGCGGACCTGCGGGCGATCTCGCTCGCGGTCACCGCGGCACCGTCGTCCCGGGCAGCGAGGTCGAGCAGGGCCGACAACCGCTCCGCCCGGGCCAGCAGGGCGTGCGCCCCCGGTGGATGACCCGGGCCCAGCCCCGGGCCCGGCTCCTCCTCCCCGCGGTCGCGCAGCAGGGCGAGCACCTCGGGGCGAGCGCTTGCGATGTCGAGGTCGATGAGCGCGGCCGTCGTGGTGCGGATCGCGTTGCTGAGGTCGTGTTCCGCGGCGCGCAGGCCGGCTCCGGGCGGTGGCACGCGGGACGCGACGAGCACCCGCCAGTGCACCGACTCCAGCCGCCCCTCCAGGGCCGGCCCGTGCACGACGACCCCGGGAACGAGCACCAGCGGTGGGTTCGGGCCGATCACGATGATCGCCTCCCCGGCGGTGATCGCGTCCCTGTTCACCTCCGCCGGGCCGGGCAGGCCGGTGGCGTCCCCGGGGGCGGGCAGGACCAGCCGGAGCCGTTGCGCTCCGGCCGAACGCAGGGCTCCCAGGCCCAGCACGAGCGGCTCGTCACCGAGGGTGTGCGGCGCCGCCTCGCCGCCGAGCGCGCGGTGTATCTGGGTGATGACGTCGTCGAGCCCGACGAGCCCGGCAAGCCACGCATTGCCCCATCCGGTGAGGACTCCGGACCGGGGCGACGCTGACAGGGCGGGAAGCACATTGCCTACCGTAGGCAATCGAGGAGCCTTCAGGCTCGCCGAGGAGGCCGTACCAGACCTTTTTCCGGGTGATAGCGCCATTTGTCGCCTCTGGGCAGGCACCGCCCGGCCAGCCAGGGCAGGCCCACGCTCAGCAGCCAGTAGGAATGCTCGATGATTCCTGGAGCCGGTTCCTCATGATCGGGTCCGTCCGGCAGACCCACGAGTGGTACCCCAGCGTGCGACAGACGATGGGCGAACGCCTGCGCGATCAGGCGGTGGCCGCGTGGCCCCGGGTGGATCCGGTCCACGTCGAAGCTGGACCGGCTGCGCACCGCAGGGTGCCCGCCGAGGTCGACCATCAACACCCCGGGGTCCGTCCGGGCCGCGGCATGGACCGCCGCGTTGAGCCGTTCGACCCGTTCGCTCAGGATCCGGCCGAACGGCGCCGGCACCGGGAGCAGCCGGCTGGGATCGGGCATGGTCGCGGTGAGCACGACGACTCCGTCGGCCCGCAGACGGCCCACCGTCCAGACCAGGTCCTGACGTAACCGCAGCGGATCGAACGTCGGTTTCAGCACGTCGTTCATGCCGGCGATCACGCTGGCGATCTGGGGGCCCAGCGACAGGGCGACGGGAAGCTGACGGGTACGCACGTCGTGCGTGGTCGCTCCCGTGGTGGCCAGATTGGTGAATTCCACGGCGCCGGCCGGGCCCAGGCACGCGGCGAGCCGGGCGGCGAAGCCCCGTCCTCCCGTCGCGGAGCGGCGGTGTTCGCGTCCCATCGTCACGCCGTCGCCGAGGCCGACCGTGATGCTGTCGCCCAGCGCGACGAACCGCCGGGATCCGGTACCGGAGTCCATGGCTCTGCCCGCCTTTCAGGCCGCGAGTCAGGCCGCGAGCGGCGGCGCCGGTGGCTGCGGGAAGGCCGTGCCTGGGGCGGCCGGACCGGGCGAGTCGTGGCAGGCGAGGAAGCCCGCGACCGTGGCCGACCAGGGGAACTGCTCCGCGCGGGCCCGGGCCGCGACCCGGCGCGCGTGGACCTGCGCCGGCGAGGCGGACAGCAGGTCCACGACGGCGTCGGCGAACGTGAATCCGCTGCCCGCGGCGATCACGCCTACTCCCGGGACGATCAGTTCTGCGAGCGCACTGGCGTGGTGCACCACTGCCGGGGTGCCGCTGGCGAGCGCCTCCAGGGCGGTCAGCCCGAAGGTCTCCACCGGGCCGGGGGCGAGCGCGAGGTCGGCGGTCGCCAGCAGGCCGGCGAGCCGTTCCCGGTCGGCCACGAACCCGAGGAAGGTTACCGGCAGCCCGGCCGCATGCCGTTCCAGCCGGCCCCGATGGGCCCCGTCACCGGCGATCACCAGGCGCGCCGGCACCCGGCGGCGGACGAGTTCGGCTGCCGCGTCCACGGCGAGGTCAACCCGCTTCTCCGGTGCCAGCCGGCTGGCCACCACCAGCAGCGCCTCCTGGTCACGGGCGAAGGCGCGTCGCAGGGTCAGGTCGTGGTGAGCGGAGGAGAAACGGTCGAGCTCGACGCCGAGCGGAACGTGGCGCAGGTTGCCGGCGCCGATGCGGACGAACTCCGCCGCCGCCCAGGCCGTCGTCGCCACGACGGAGTCAAAGGCGGCCGCGAGCGAAGCGTTCGCCCGGTCCGCGGCTGTCGAGACCGGCAGGACTCCCCGCAGCGGTGCGGGTGTCCAGGTGCCGAGCAGGCGGTCGAGCCGCTCGTGGCTGACGACCAGCGACGGCACCCCGCGACGGCGGGCCCATCGGGCCAGTGGGCGCAGGGTCGCCCGGTCGTGGACCTCGAGCCGGTCGGGCCGTTCCCGGTCGAGCAGGTCGGTGACGCGCCATGGCTCGGTGATGATCCGGTAACCGGTTCCGGGTAGCCGGGGGGCGCGTAGTTGGAGCACACGGGCATCCGGCTGGACCAGTTCGGCGTCCTGCTCGCCCGGAATGATCTGGACGACCTCGTGGCCCGCCGCGGTGTAGCCGGCGGCGAGGTGGCGCAGTGTCGTCCGGATGCCGCCGGAGGCCGGCGCGACGAAGTTTGCCGCCTGCACGATCTTCATGCTGACCACCCGTCGTTTCTTGTCCCGGGCCGCTCGCGTGCGTCCCATCCGTCCCGTCGTCCGCCCCGCCGTCCGTTCCGTCCCTCGATGACCGGGCCGGGGTGCCTGAGGCGGCCGAAGCGGCCGGCCCCGCCGCCGGTGCCGAGCACGTCACGGTAGTGGCCGAGCAGCTCGTCGCCGACCGCGCTCCACCCGCATCCCACGACCGACTCCCGGGCCGCCGCACCCATCGCCACCCGGCGAGGGAGGTCGTCGGCCAGGGCCGCGACCTGCGCCCGCAGGGCCGCGGGGTCGCCGGGAGTGTAGTGCAGCCCGGTGCGGCCGTGCTCGACAACGTCGAGCAGCCCGCCTGCCGCGGGGGCGACCACCGGTACCCCGCTCGCCTTGGCCTCCTGCGCCGCCTGGCAGAATGTCTCGTGGATGCCGGTATGGACGAAGACGTCGAGACTCGCGACCGCAGCCGAGAGCTCCTGCCCGGCGCGGAATCCGAGGAACGCCGCGTTCGGCATCGACCGGGCGAGGGTGGGGCGGGAGGGGCCGTCACCGACGACGACGAGCCGGGTGTTCGGGATGTCGGACACCGTTCCGAGCAGCTCCACCCGCTTCTCCCGGGCCAGCCGGCCGACGTAGCCGACCAGGACCTCGCCGTTCGGAGCGAGGCTGCGGCGCAGTTCGTCGTCCCGGTGCGCCGGGTGGAAGCGTTCGAGGTCCACCCCCCGACTCCAGCGGGCGACCCGTTGCACGCCCTGGCTCAGGAGGGTGTCGACGGCATCCCAGGACGGCGCGAGGGTCCGGGCCGCGAGCCGGTGTACGATGGCCAGCCAGTGCCAGATCGTGCGTTCCGCGGTGGCCAGCCCGTAGCGGGCGGCGAACGCGGCGATGTCCGTCTGGTAGACGGCGATGCTCGGTATGCCGAGTCGCCGCGCCGCGAACACCGCCTGCGCCCCGAGGCCGGCGGGCGCCGCCAGATGGACGATGTCCGGGTCGAACTCCCGTAAGGCGGCGGGAAGCCCGGGCCACGGGACTGCGAAGCGAAACGCCGGGTAACCCGGTAGGGGAGCCGACGGCGCCCACAGCACCGGTGCGCCGGCGTGGCTGCGCGCCGCCGCGCGTCGGGCGGCGGGCGCCGGAGCCGGCGCGATGACCATCGCCTCGTGCTGCCGGTCCCGCAGGTGTTCCAGCACTCGACAGACCGTGTTCGTCACCCCGTCGACATGGGGGAGGAACGACTCGGTGATCACCGCTATGCGCACACGAGCACCGTGGCAGGGTATGGAGCCGTGCCGCAGACGGCCAGCCGACCGTTACATGAACGTTCTGGCACAGCTTGGTGCACCGTACGGGTGTACACGACCGGCTGTTCATCCGGTCGGCGGATCCGGGCCGGATTCCCGTCCAACATGGTGCCATCTGACACAGTGTCACCTGACATGGTGTTATTCGACACGATGTCATTTGACATAGTGCCACCTGACATAGTGCTATCCACCATAGTGTTACTTGACATGATGTCACGCGACATAGTGCAACATGATGCTATCCGACATGGTGTCGTTCGACACGGCGCCCGGCGGGCGCCATGGTTCCTGGTCCGCACCGTCGCACGCCGGCCGCCAGCATTTTCCCAGGGCGCCGGTGAGGAGGATATTTGGAGGCACGGGGCGGCGCACCGGTCGGGGAGTGAGAGCCATCGAGGTGTACGCGTGATGTTCAGGCGGCAGGACACGGTCCTGATCACGTCCGCGGCCCGGTCGCGGCAGTCGGACATCCATCGGCGGGAGGTGCGTTACCTCCTCTCGATGATGTTCCGGATGCTCTGCTTCGTGCTCGCCGTGGTCGCCTTCCACGGCTGGCTGCGGTTTGTCGCTGTCGCGATGGCCGTGATCATTCCGTGGGTCGCGGTGGTCATCGCCAATGGCGGTCCGGCGCCCGAACGCGACCGGCCCGCCAGCTACGATCCGGGCCAGCCGGCGGCGGGCGAGCCGCCGGCCCTGGAGGCCGATCCCCACCGGGTGGTCGACAGCGAGGGCTGGGTGGATGACGAGGGCTGGGTGCACGGCCATCCGGACCCACCGGGCCGGGACGGCAGCGGGCTCGGCGAGGCGCCCCTCTCCGGGCCGTCGGGTTGACGTCAGGTTGAGCCGGTGAGGTGCATCAGCTTCACCACTGACTACGGACTCGCCGACGGCTTTGTTGCAGCCTGCCACGGGGTGATCCTGCAGACGGTGCCGGACGCCCGGATCATCGACGTGACCCACCTGGTGCCGCCGGGGGACGTGCGGCGGGGGGCGGCCGTGCTCGCCCAGACGGTGGGTTCCCTGCCTCGGGGGGTGCACCTCGCCGTGGTGGATCCCGGGGTGGGCACGTCGCGCCGGGCCCTGGCACTGCGCGCGGTCGGCGGTCACCTGGTCGGGCCCGACAACGGCCTGCTGATCTCCGCGGCCGAGCGGTTGGGGGGGATCGAGGCCGCGGTCACGCTGGCGGTGCGGCCCGGAAGCCCCGCGACGTTCCACGGCCGGGACGTCTTCGCCCCGGTGGCTGCCGCCCTGGCGCGCGGGACGCCGCTCCAGGAGGTCGGTGAGCCGGTGGAGCCGGCGACCCTGGTCCGTCCGCGGGCGGCCCTGGCTCGGCTACGCCCGGATGGCACCGTGGAGACCGAGGTGGTCCTCGTTGACACGTTCGGCAACGTCCAGCTCGCGGCCTCCGGCGCGCTGCTCGGCGCGGCCGGGCTGCGCCCGCCGGGTCGGGCGGTGCTGCGACCGCTCCGGCGGGACCGCCCGACCCGGGCCGAGCAGGCGGCCGGGCCGCCCGCGGCCGCAGGCCCGATGGTTGAACTGGCGGTGGGGGTCACCTTCGGTTCCGTCGGCCCGGGGGAGGCGGTGCTCTACGTCGACTCGGCGGGGATGGCGGCCCTCGCCGTGCGCGACGGTGACGCCGCGCATGCCCTCACGCTTATGCCCGGCGACCGCCTTACGCTGCGCCGCTGGGACAGGCGTCCGGGGCGCCCACCGCCCGTCGGGTGACGGCACCGGTCAGCACCGGTCAGCACCGGTCAGCAGAATCCCGGGAAGGTCAGCCAGCTCGGCCCCGGGTCGGGAGCGTCATCGCGCAGGACCGTTCCCTCGATCTTGCCGTACGGCCGGTCCGCGGCGTAGTAGATCGTGTTGGGATTATCGAGCCCGAACGGTTCTAGATCAACCAGGAAGTGGTGTTTGTTCGGCATTGACAGGCGGATTTCGGCGACGTCGGCGTGCGCGGTCAGTGCCGCCTCGCCCATCCGGTACAGGGTCTGTTGCAGAGCCAGGCTGTGGAGGCTCGCGAAGGTGCTGACCAGAGCCGTCCGTATCCCGTCGAACAGCCGTCCGAAGCCGAGGTCTGACCGGGCGTAGCGCCAGCGGGCGGTGACCTCTGTCGCCAGGATGCGGTCTGTTGTCTCGGGCAGCGTGGTGTACCGGTCGCGGAGAAACCCCGAGAATTCCGAGCCGGTCGACTTCAGCAGGACCAGCCCGGCGAGTCCGGACACGACGAAGGCCGTGTCACGGTCGAGGGTGACGACCGTCGTCCTTTTCTCCCCAGCCGACCTGCTGAAGGCATGGTCGTGCGGCACCCCGTCCACCGGGATGCGGTCCCACCGGTACTGCTCGATTTCTATCCGGGCGCCGTCGATCCACGGGAGGGATCCGACGAAATGGTGACCCAGCCGGATCGCGAAATCCTCGATCTGGCCGATTCCGTGCTCGCGGGCGAAGGCGTAGACGGTGTTTTTCTGCGTGTCCGTGGTGAGCACGTGCGCATTGTCGCCGGACAGGTGCGCGGCGGCGAAGTCACCACGAAGCGTAGTGGAGACGTTCAGATCGGTGATCTGGTGCGCCGGTCCGTTCCGCGCTACGTGGACGAGACGGACCTCCGCCTTGCCATACTGATTGGGCCCGAGAACGATCGCCATGTGGCCTCCCTGTCGTGGGACGGTCATTTCCCTTATCCGGAGTGCGCTTTTCGCCCGGCCGGGTCGATCGGCCTGCCGCGGGTCCGACCGTCCCGGCGCGTCGTGCCGGCACCGGTGCGGGCCGGAGACCGCCGAACGTGGCCTGACCATTCTGCTGGACCGGGTGACCTCCCGGACCGACAGTGAGTTTCGCGCGCCCGGCTCGTGCCGTTCGTCGTGCCGTTCGTCCTCCGGCCCCTCGCCCCGGCCTGTCGCCGGGGTGCCCCTCCGGGCCAGGTGGACCGCGGGGTGGGATCACGCGGTGGTGACCCGTCCAGGTGGCTTCCGGTAATGGAAAGTCAGCGAGACGTCAATGGTCCCGCATGCCGGCGGTGCCGTGTACCGCCCGGTCGTCTCTGGTTGCGGAAACTCATCTGCACGGGTGACGGGTTGCGTCTTCTTTGATATCGCCGTGGGTTCTGGCCGTCGTTTCGGGTGGTCGGTGAAATGTCCTCCGGGCCGGGCAACTCGGGAAGGCGTTCGTGCGTCAGAAGGGGAGAAGGGGAGGGGTGTATGTGGGACGCCTGGAGAGTGCTACTCTCCGTATTAAGATTCTCGACGCTGGGTGATGCTCTTCCGGTTGGCGCCGTAGATTCCGCTGACCGAGGATACGTGGGGTTGATCTCTGGGTACCGTTCGGACGTAGCTTCCCGTCCGGCGACGCTGCCGGCGCGGCCTTCAAGAGGGGGCATTACATGTCTCGCTCGGTAATGATTCCCTCACGTATTTTCCGTGGGTGGGGTCGCTCGGCCCGGCTGGAATCCCGGCCGGCGGGATCGCCTGGTCGCCGGCCCCGGCGGTGGCCGGGGGGGACGCTTCTGCTTGCCGCGGTGCTGTCCGCGGCGGCCTGTTCCGGCGGGGGGGCATCACCGGCGCCGGCCGGGGCCACCCCCGCGCCGGATCCGGCGGCGAGCGTGACGGTCACGCCGGGGGACGGCGCCACCGGGGTGGCGCTGACCAGCCCGGTCGTCGTGCGCGGCAACGCCCCGCTGGCCGCGGTCTCCGTCAACCGGAGGGCGAGCGCGTCGGAGAAGACGGAGCCGGGGATACTGCTCGGTACCTTCTCGGCCGATCATCGGACCTGGACATCCTCCGGTGGGCTGTTCGCCGATTCGCGGTACGACGTCGAGGCGTCCACGTCCCCGGCGACGGGCATCGTCGGGACGACGTCGGTGCGGACCGGCTTCGTGACCGGCGTCCCGGCGAAGTCGTTCAAGGTCTCCTGGGAGCCGGTCGCGGGCCAGACCGTCGGGATCGGCGCGCCGATCAGCCTGACGTTCAGCGCGCCCGCGCCCAGTCGGGCCGCCGTCCAGAGCCGGCTGGTCGTACAGACCGATCCGCCGGTCCTCGGCGCGTGGAACTGGCTGTCGAACCGGGTCGTCATGTGGCGGCCGAAGGAGTACTGGAAGCCCGGGACGAAGGTGCACGTCGAGGCCAACTTCGCCGGCTACGACGCGGGCGGGGGCCGGCTGGGGGTCAAGGACCGGGCGATGGACTTCGTCATCGGCTCCGCCCAGGTCTCCAAGGTCGACTCGGCCACCCACACGATGAAGGTCTTCCGGGACGCGCAACTGCTGCGCACGATGCCGGTCAGCCTCGGCAAACCCAGTCTGCCGAGCATGGATGGCCCGCACAACGTGCTGGGTAAGTCAGCTGAAGTGATCATGGACTCGGCCACCGTAGGCATCCCCCAGGGCGACCCGGACTACTACTACGAGAAGGTCCAGTGGGCGGTCCACTACACCAGTGGCGGGCAGTACGTGCATTCCGCGCCCTGGTCGGTGCCCTCCCAGGGACGAGCCAACGTCTCCCATGGGTGCGTGAACGCCTCACCCGCCGACGCCCAGTGGTTCTACAACTTCACCCGGCTCGGTGACATCATCGACATCGTCAACACCGGTCGGCCGCCGGACACCTCACAGCTCGGCAACGCGTGGTCGGTCCCCTGGGCCACGTGGAAGGCGGGCAGCGCGCTGCCAGTGTCCGACCAGCTCGACTCCGCGGTGAGCCTCGACTCCGCGGTGAGCACCGTCACGCCCGGGCCTGCGGCCGCCATCCCCAGGACCGGCGCGGCGGGCGCCGGCGCCTGACCGGGCGATCGCGGGCCTCGCAGCCGCGGCAGCGTGGACGACGCCCGGCCCGACCAGCTCGGTGCCGGGCGTCGTCAATATGCGCCCTCGGCCGCTCCCACCGCGGTGGCGGGACGGCGCTGGTGGCGGGATGGCGCGGGGCGGCGG